>NZ_RHFI01000049.1:0-3080 GCF_003718685.1 Marichromatium sp. AB31
CAGCGCAATATCAGACTTCCGCTCCCGTCTACACAGATTTCTGGAGCGCCTATGCGCGGATCATCCCGGCACACCGACATTATCCCAGTGCGAAGTCACAAGGGGAAACCAACCACATCGAACGGTTCAACGGTACACTCCGGCAGCGTATCTCCCGCTTGGTGAGAAAGTCGCTTGCTTTCTCGAAGAACCAGGAAAACCATCTGGGTGCACTCTGGAGCTTCATTCATCACTACAACGCTACGATGTGCGTGTGATTCATTGCGGGAAAGCTCAAAAACATCGAGCGATTCAAAATCCTATCAGTCAGGGCACTACCCATTTTATTTATAGCGATTTTTCCCCACTCTGCCAAGCCTGCCGCTTCCGATACAGCGTCGAGGGGTTGACTTCGAGGAGGGCGGCGGCGCGGGGGATGTTGCCGTCGCAGTGGGCGATGGCGCGTTCGATGGCCTCGCGTTCGACACGCCACAGGGGTTGGATACCGGGGTCGGGCGTGGTGGTGGGGGCGGCGGCGGGTGCCGGTTGGGCGGGTTCGGCGGGGGTGGCGCGCGGCGGGGTGATGAGGTGTTCGGAGAGCGGCGGCGGCAGCATCTCGGGGTCGACGGTCTCGCCCTGGTGGAGCACGACGACGTTGCGGATGACGTTCTGCAGCTGGCGGACGTTGCCCGGCCAGTGGTAGTCGCGCAGCAGCGCCGCGGTGGCCGGGGCGAAGCGCTGGAACGCCTTGCCCTCCTCGGCGGCGAAGCCCTGGAGGAAGTGTTCGGCGAGCAGCAGGATGTCGTCCTGGCGGGCGCGCAGCGGCGGCAGTTCGATGGGGATGACGTGGAGACGGTAGTAGAGGTCCTCGCGGAAGCGCCCGGCGGCGACCTCCTTGAGCGGGTCGCGGTTGGTGGCGCAGACGAAGCGCACGTCGACCGCCTCCTGGCGGGTGGAGCCGACGCGCTGGAAGCTGCCGGTCTGGACGAAACGCAGCAGCTTGGTCTGGAGATCGAGGTCCATCTCGCCGATCTCGTCGAGAAACAGGGTACCGCCGTCGGCCTGTCCGGCGGCGCCGACGCGGTCGCGCGCCGCGCCGGTGAAGGCGCCGCGCACGTGACCGAAGATCTCCGACTCCATCAGGTCGTGCGGGATGGCGCCGCAGTTGAGGGCGACGAAGGGCGCCTCGCGGCGCGGTCCCTGGCGGTGGATGGCCTCGGCGCAGACCTCCTTGCCGGTGCCGCTCTCGCCGGTGATGAAGATGGTGGCCTTGCTCGCCGCGGCGCTGTCGATCACCCGGTAGACGGCCTGCATCGCCAGCGAGGCGCCGATGAAGCCGTGGTAGCGGTCGCGGTCGAAGGTCTCCTGGATGGAGTCGAGCAGGCTGGAGAGACGCTGGCGCTCGAGCGCGTTGCGCAGGGTGACGCGCAGACGCCGGGCGTTGAAGGGCTTCTCGATGAAGTCGAAGGCGCCCTCGCGCATGGCGTCGACGGCAAGGTCGACCGAGCCGTGCCCGGTGATGATCACCACCGCCGTCGGCAGTCGCTGCGCGCCGACGTGACGGAGGATCTCCATGCCGTCCATGTCGGGCAGGCGCAGGTCGAGCAGCATCGCGTGCGGCGGGTGCCGGGCCAGCGCGGCGAGCGCCTCGGCGCCGGTCTCGACGGCCGCGACGCGATAGGGTTCGGTGGCGAGGTAGCCGCTGTAGACCTCGCGCAGGACCTGACTGTCCTCGACGATCAGGATGCTGGGGGGTGTCTGCTCCATGGCGGGCGTCCTGGTCCGTTGGCGCGTCGGCGACCGCCCCGCGCGGGAGCGATCGCCACTCCGATGGTCGAGCCTCAGATATAGGGATCGTGCGCGGCGGCTTCATCCGCCGCGCCGTCCGACGGTTCGAGCAGCACCAGGGCGCGCTCGTCGCGCGGCGCCGTCGAGGCCAAGGGCGAGCTCAGTCCCGAGCAGAACCGCGCGGGCCGTCCCCGCCCTTCGCGAAGCATTGCACAAGCGCCTCCAGCGCCTGCTCGGCGCAGCCGCGCAGCCGCGCGATCAACGGCGCCAGACGGTCGCGGTCGGCGGCGCGGGCGGCCTGCTCGCAGTCGAAGGCGAGCGCCTGCAGCGCGCGAGCGCCGAAGGTGCCGGAGGCGCCCTTGAGGGTGTGGGCCTCGTGTTCGAGCTGGGCGATCTCGCCGGCCTCCCAGGCCTGTTCGATGCACGCCACCCGTCGCCGGGTCTCGATCTCGAAGGTCTGCAGCATGCCGACGAGGAAGTCCTCGCCCATCTCCTCGGCGAGTTCGTCGATCACCCCGAGATCGAGCACCCCGACCGCCTGCGCCGGCGCCGCGCGCTCCCCGGCCGATGCGCCGACCGGCGCATCCTCGGGGCGCGCGCCACCGAGCCAGCGCGCGAGGGCGGCGAACAGCTCGGCGCGCACCACCGGCTTGCTCAGATAGTCGTCCATGCCGGCGGCCAGACAGCGCTCGCGATCCTCGCTGAAGGCGTTGGCGGTCATCGCCACGATCGGCACGCGGGCGCGCTCGCCGGGCAGCGCGCGGATCGCCCGGGTCGCCTCCAGCCCGTCCATCCCCGGCATCGAGACGTCCATCAGCACCAGCGCATAGGGGCGCGCGCGCAGCGCGGCGAGCGCCTGATGACCGTCGGCGGCGGTCTCGACCCGGTAGCCGGCGCGCTCGAGGATCGCCAGCGCCACCAGACGGTTGGCCTCGCTGTCCTCGACCAGCAGGATCGGGCCGGTGGCGGCCGTTGCCGTCGGCGTCGGCGCCGCCGGCTCGGGGCGGGGCGAGTCGGGCGCGGGGAAGAGTTCGGGGGCGCCGAGCGCCATGCCGAGCTGCCAACACAGTGCGCGCGGCATCAACGGCAGGGTGGCGGCCTCGGGCGTCGGCGCGCTCGTCCGGTCGCGATGGATCGGGATCTCGCGCGCCGCCCTCCCCGCGCCCGGCGGGGCCACCAGCCACAGCCGCGCGGGCACGGCGGCGGCCTCGGCGAACCAGCGCTCCTCGCCGACGATCACCGTCTCCAGGCCGAGCAGCCGGAGCTGGCGCGCCAGCCCCTCGGCGAGCGGCGCGCTGGCGGCCCACACCTGC
>NZ_RHFI01000050.1:0-2750 GCF_003718685.1 Marichromatium sp. AB31
GTCTCGGCGCTCGACTTCGATCTCTCGGTCTATGACCTCTTCGGCCCCTCGCAGGTCGGCGGCGCGCTGGTCTGCGTGCCGGAGACGGCGCGGCGCGATGCCGCCGTCTGGCGCGCGCTGATCGCGCACCACCGGGTGACGCTGTGGAACTCGGTGCCGGTGCTACTGGAGATGCTGTTGAGCCTCGCCGGGACGGACGAGCACCCGCTCGGGCTGCGCCTGGCGCTGGTCTCGGGCGACTGGATCGCCCGCGACCTGCCGGCGCGCCTCGACGCCGCCACCGACGGCGGTTGCCGCATGGTGGCGATGGGCGGGGCGACGGAGGCGGCGATCTGGTCGAACGCCTTCGAGCCCGCGCCCGAGCCGCTCCCGGGCTGGAACTCGATCCCCTATGGCCGACCGCTGCCCAATCAGTGCTATCGCGTGGTCGACGCCCAGGGACGCGACTGCCCCGACTGGGTCCCCGGCGAGCTGTGGATCGGCGGGGCGGGACTGGCCAGCGGCTATCGCGGCGATGCCGAGCGCACCGCCGAGCGCTTCGTCAGCGTCGCCGGGGCGCGCTGGTATCGCACCGGCGACATCGGCCGCTATCACCCCGACGGGCTCCTGGAGTTCCTCGGTCGCGCCGATCAGCAGGTCAAGGTGCGCGGGCACCGTATCGAGCTCGGCGAGATCGAGACCGCGCTCACCGCCGCGCCCGCCGTCACCGAGGCCTGCGCCCTCACCCTCGGGCAGCCGCCCCGTCTCGGCGCAGCGGTGGTGCTCGCCCCCGGCGTACAGCCCGAGCAGGCGCTCGCGGCACTGCGCGAGACCCTCGCCCAGCGCCTGCCCGAGTACATGATCCCGACCTCGATCCTGCCGCTCGAACGGCTCGATCTCAGCGCCAACGGCAAGGTCGATCGCCGCGCGATCGCCGCCCGGCTCGACGCGCTCGACGCCGCGGGCGTGCGCACCCCGCCTCGCGGGCCGCTCGAACAGGCCCTCGCCGCGATCTGGGCCGAGGTCCTCGGGCGCGCCGACATCCACCGCGAGGACGACTTCTTCCTCCTCGGCGGCGACAGCCTCTCGGCCACCCGGGTGGTGGCGCAGCTCGAACCCCGGGGCATCGCCATCGAACAGCCGCTGCGCCATCTCTTCGCCCACCCGCGGCTGGCGGACTTCGCCGCCGCGGCGAGGCAGGTCGAACAGATCGCCGCCCGCGCCCTGGTGGCCGATCGCGCGGCGCGTCACGCGCCCTTCCCGCTCACCGAGATCCAGCGCGCCTACTGGCGCGGTCGCACCCAGGGTCTGGCGCTGAGCACCGGCACCCGGTACCTGATCGTGCTCGACGGCGCCGGGGTCGACCTGGAGCGGCTGGAGGCGGCCTGGAACCTGTTGATCGAGCGTCACGAGATGCTGCGCGCCACGGTCGAGGCCGACGGCGAGCAGCGCATCCTGCCCTCGGTGCCGCGCGTGACGATCACCGTCGATCATCTCGACGAGGCCGGTCCGGCGACCGCCCAGGCGGTGCTCGACGCGGTCTGGGACGCCGCGCCCTCGCCGACCGTGCAACGCTGGCCGGGACACTGGCTGCACGCGGTGCGCTACGGCGAGCGGACGCGGATCGGGTTGTGCATCGACTACCTGCTGGTCGACGGCTTCAGCGTCAAGCTGTTGCTCGCCGAACTCGCCCGGCTCTATGCCGATCTCGACACCGAGCTGCCGCCGATCGGGGTCTCGTTCCGCGACTATGTGCTCGGGGTCCGTCCCGCGCCCGAGGCCGAGGCGCGCGCCGAGACCTATTGGCGCGCGCGCCTCGACGATCTGCCGCCGGCCCCGGCGCTGCCCCTGGCGCGTGCGCCCGAGTCGCTGGAGCGGGTCGCGTTCGGCCGTCGCGAGGCGCGGCTCGAACCGGCCGTCTGGGCGCGGCTGGAGTCCGGCGCGCGCGCGATCGGCGTGACCCCGTCGGTACTGCTGCTCACCGTCTATGCCGAGGTGCTCTCGCGCTGGAGCGGCGGCGGGTCGCACACCCTCAATCTGACCCTGTTCGATCGCCAGCGTGTCCACCCCGACATCGACGCCGTGGTCGGCGACTTCACCAGTCTCGCGGCGCTGCCCTATCGGCCCGAGACGGCGAGCGATCTGGCGACCCGGGCGCGGGCGGTGCGCGAGACCCTGGTCGAGGTGCTGGAGCACCGCGCGCGCTCCTCGATCTGGCTGCAGCGCGAGCGCACCGCCCGGCTCGGGCCGGACGGCGCGGCGCTGCCGGTGGTCTTCACCAGCACCCTGGGGCTGCCCGAGCGCCACGGTGTCGCACCGCCCCGCGACTTCCCGGCGCTGGTCGGCGGCGGGCGCTCGGAGACCCCGCAGGTCTGGCTCGACCACCAGCTCTACGAGCAGGACGGCGCCCTGGTGTTGCAGTGGGACGCGGTCGAGGCGCTGTTCCCCGAGGGGATGCTCGATGCCATGTTCGCGACCTATACCGCGACGCTCGCGCGGCTGGCCGAGGACCCGACGGGCTGGTCGCGCCCGCTCGTGCTCGACCTGCCCGAGCCGCAGCGGCGGATGCGCGAGGAGGTCGGCGCCACCGCGCAGGACATCGCCCCGCGCCTGCTCCACGCCGGGCTCTTCGCCACCGCTCACCGCGAGCCCGCGCGCCCGGCGCTGGTCGACGGCGAGCGGGTGATCGACCACGGCGAACTCGCCGCCGCGGCGCTGCGCATCGCCGGCTGGCTGCGCGCCGCCGGACTCGCCCCGGGCGAGGCGGTGGC
>NZ_RHFI01000051.1:0-2058 GCF_003718685.1 Marichromatium sp. AB31
GCGTACCGAAGGTGATGTATCCCCGCTCCAGCGCCGGCAACACGTTCACCGCCCCCATCCCCTCGCTCGGGCGATACATGCCGGCGGGCGCGGCAATCCGCCAGGGCCGCTCGCTGAACAACTCCTCCGCACCCTCCGGCACCAGGACCTCGTCACACAGGAAGTAGTCGATCGCGCTCAACCCCGAGGTGTAGCCATAACCGACCCAGAGACTCACCGACACCGGCACCGGCTTGCGCGCGAACGCCCCCAGCCGGTTTCCCGCCGTATGACCGGCCAGGTCGACCAGGATGTCGATGCCGTCGGCACGGATACGTTCGGCAAGTTGGGCGTCGCTCAGCCCCCGGGTCGGCACCCAATGATCGACCAGTGAGCGATAACGTGCGGTCTGGGCATCCTCGCACGTCAACTCGGCATAGGCGTACAGCTCGAATTGCGCATGGTCATGGCATTCGAGCAGTGGCTCGAGCATGTAGCGGATCGCGTGGGAGCGGAAGTCTGGCGAGAGATAACCGAGGCGCAGCCGCCGCTCTGCCACACGCGTGTTATCGGACGGACGCCAATACGCGCTCGCCGGCTCACCGTAGCGGCGGTCGTAATCCCGGTAGGCGGTGAAGATTTCCTGCGCCGTACGGTCCGGGTGATAGTTCAGGGTGAACAGCAGGTTGGACCGGGCCTGTGTCAACCCGGGATCGAGCATGCATGCGTGCTCGAATGCATCGATCGCCTCCTCCAATCGCCCCTGATCCTTGAGCACATTGGCGCGGTTGGTATGAGCGTTCACATCCTCCTCGTCAAGCGTCAGCGCTTGATCCAGACACTGCAGGGCCTCGCCCCGCCGTCCGAGTTCATGAAGCAGGATTCCCAGATTGTTGAGTGCTTCGATGCTGCACGGATTCAAGGCCAGGGCACGGCGATAGCTGATCTCAGCGGCCTCCGGCATCCCCAACGCATGCAAGACCAACCCTCGATTGCCGTGCGCCTCGACCTTCCCCGGCACCCGTTCCAATGCCCGATCGAAGCAACGTAACGCCTCGCGCTGATGACCAAGGTCGTTGAGGGTAGCGCCGAGGTTCAGCAACAGATCGGCATCATCAGGCCGCAGCCGCACCGCCTCGCGCTGGCTCACCAACGCCGCATCGACCCGTCCCAGCGCCTTGAGCGCCAGCCCCTGATTGCTCAACGCCTCGACGAAGCCTGGTTGGAGTTCGAGGGCGCGCTCATGGGCGCGCAAGGCCGCCTCGGGACGTCCAAGTTCACGCAGCAGCAGGCCGCGGTTATCGTGAGCCCGGGCATAGTCCGGGGTGAGCGCGACTGCCCGGTCACAGCACTCCAGGGCCGCATCCAAGGCCCCTTGCTCACGTAGGCTCATCGCCAGATTGTTCCAGACCTCGGCACGATCCGGGGCGATCCCGAGGGCCAATCGGTAGTGCGCGACGGCGTCCTCGATCAATCCAAGCCGCTGACAGACATGCCCCAGATTATTCAATAGCTCCGGATCATCTGGCGTGAGTCGCCGTGCGCGCTCGAGTACCGTGCGCGCCTCGTGCACCTCACCGCGGCGGGCCAACAAGGCGCCCAACACCTTCAACCCGAAGGCATCGTCACCGCTCAGCGCGCGCGCGTACCCCTCGGCCTCTTCCAAGCGCCCGGCCTGCAATGCAGCCAGCACAGGGGCATGCCCGCCGGTCGTGGCGGCAGGCGCCGCCACACGACAGGTCTCGGCCTGTCCCGAAGACCGCTGCCGCCCCTCTCTCCCCCGTGCTTCATGCAAGCGACCGAGCGCCTCCTGCGCCTCGGCGGCGGCGGGATCGAGCGCAAGCACGGCGCGATAGACGGACTCGGCCACGTCCAGACGACCGGCACGGTGATGTGCTGCGGCCGCTTGGAGCAGCAATCGCTTATCCTCGTTCTGGCTCACACCAATGCTCCCACATCGCCCGGTAGGCGGCCTCGATCCGTGCCACCTGCCCCTGCTCGTCACGCCAGGGGCTGGCCTCCATCTGTGCGCGCAACCCGGCGCGGGTCGTCGCCAGCGCCTCGCGATCCGCGGCCAGC
>NZ_RHFI01000052.1:0-2017 GCF_003718685.1 Marichromatium sp. AB31
TGGCCGCGGATCGCGAGGCGCTGGCGACGACCCGCGCCGGGTTGCGCGCACAGATGGAGGCCAGCCCCTGGCGTGACGAGCAGGGGCAGGTGGCACGGATCGAGGCCGCCTACCGGGCGATGTGGCGACGGTGGTGCGTCTCGGGCACATCGGAAGAGGTGCTTGCAGCCCTTTAGTGCGATAGTTGTTCAGCATTGATGCTGTGATTCCAGCTCGGAACAGAATCCAGAGAGATGCCGTTGAGCATCAGGCTGTCGTCCCGGCGCTGGCGCCCAGCAGCGGCTCCACTACTAAAAAGGTGCGGTTTTGAATGGTGATGACAATCTTTACGAGATAGCCCTGGGTCATTATCGTGACGGGCGTATTGAGGTGGCTGAGCCGATTTATCGTGCCGTGCTTGAGGTCGATCCTGACCACTTCTCTGCGCTTTTTGATCTGGCCTCGATTGCGAAGCTCAAAGGGAATCTCGATGCCAGTGCCGAGCTGATCAGGAAAGCCCTGAGGCTCAAGCCACTGGATCTAAACGCGTTGGCTTTGCTGATCGACGTGCTACTGGCCAAAGGCCACCACAAGGATGCTGGTCTCGTGTTGAGCGAAGTGCGCGCCATGGAGGATGGTGCGGGCGTTTTTGCCCAGCTCTGCAAGCGCTTGGGGATTGATCAAGAAAGCTTTTCTGATGTCAATCGTGGCGTGGAGGTGAAGGAGGCGTTGGCGACAACTGAAACGCCTCGGATTTCGACTGCGGATGCCTCTGAGATCAAAGGTTTGATAGAGGTAAAACGCTTTGATGAAGCCTTGGCAAAGGCGCGTGATCTATGTGATAGATTTCCTCGAGATCCCTTTTTGTGGAAGGCCATGGGCACCGCCCTTTTCCATTCTGGAAAATATCAAGCCGCACTGACAGTCATACAGCAAGCTCTAGCAATAGATTCTGTAGATTCAGAGCTGCTAAACACCTTGGGCAACATCCTTGTTGAGCTAGGAAGATACTCGCAGGCTGAACGTTGTTTTCGTCGCGCTATAGAGATTTCGCCATATTATGCTGAGGCATACAACAGCCTTGGGGTTGTTTTGAAATCGCTTGGGAAGCTTGATGAGTCGATTGTCTGTTGTAAACAGGCGCTTTCGCTGAAGCCAGGTCTTTCTGAGGCTTACTCGAATATCGGGGTTGTCTGCAAGGAGCGCGGACACCTCCATCAAGCCTTGGCTTACTATCAGAATGCCTTGGCTAAAGATCCCGGTAACTGCAATGCCAAAAACAATATTGCCGGTATCTTTCAGGATCTTGGTCGCCACGATGAAGCGCTTCGTTACTACTCGCTGGCGCTAAAAGATAAGCCTCAATTTGCTGTCGCTGAATCCAATCAGCTGTTTACGATCAACTACCATCCTGACTGGTCCGGTCAGGACATTTTTTCCGCCTACCTGGATTACGATATCCGCTATTGGCAATCGCTCAGGGTGAATTGGCGATCGCACAGTAACGGGCGTGAGCCAGAGCGACGCTTGCGCCTGGGCTATGTCTCTCCGGACTTTTTCTCCCACGCAATTCGCTACATGCTCGAACCATTGCTCGAATGCCATGATCATGAGCGGTTTGAGGTTTTTGCCTATGCTCAGTTGGTGCGCGAGGATGCCCAGACCGCACGTTATCGCTCACTGGTCGATCACTGGGTGCCGACCCGAGGGCTGAGCGACGTCCAACTCGCCGAACGTATCCGTGCCGACGGCATCGACATCCTGGTCGACCTGGCCGGTCATACGGCAAATAACCGGCTGGGGGCGTTCGCGCGCAAGCCGGCGCCGGTGTCGGTGAGTCTCTGGGTCGGTTACGGCTACACCTCGGGGTTGAGCGCGATCGACTACTTCCTGTGTGACGAGGTCCTGGTTCCGGAGGGTGCGGAGGAGTTGTTCAGCGAGCGGCCCTGGCGGATTGCCGCGCCCGCCGGCATGTATCGCCCGAGCGAGGGGATGGGGGCGGTGAACGTGTTGCCGGCGCTGGAGCGGGGATACATCA
>NZ_RHFI01000053.1:0-1541 GCF_003718685.1 Marichromatium sp. AB31
AGAGCCGGTGCCCGGCCGCGCGCAACGCGCGCGCCGCGGCCAGCGCCGCCGCCGGGCCGTCGAGGGCATCGGTCAGCAGCACCACCTCGCCGTGGCGCGCCCCGGCGCGATCGAGCAGGGCGCCGGCCTCGGCCAGCGCCAGATCGGTGCGGCGCGGGCCCTCGAGCGGCAACAGAGCGGGTTCGAGCAGCGGCACCTGCGCGGCGATGGTGCGCGCATCCGTGGTCAGCGGCGAGACCAGGAAGGGCGCGGCGCCGAACGCGATCAGCGCCACCGCGCCGTCGCGCTGGCCGCGCAGCAGGTCGAGCAGCTCGAAGCGCGCGCGCGCCAGCCGCGAGGGCGCGAGGTCGGCCGCGCCCATGCTCGGCGAGAGATCGAGCAGCAGCACCCGCGACACCCCGCCCTCGAGCAGCGGCTGCGGCGCACGCTGCCAGGTCGGCCCGCTGAGCGCGAGCACCAGCAACA
The DNA here is from genome assembly GCF_003718685.1 of Marichromatium sp. AB31. Classification (NCBI taxonomy): domain Bacteria; kingdom Pseudomonadati; phylum Pseudomonadota; class Gammaproteobacteria; order Chromatiales; family Chromatiaceae; genus Marichromatium; species Marichromatium sp. AB31. Next base: position 466 of record NZ_RHFI01000053.1, read on the forward strand.
CCCCGCCCAGCGCGGCGAGCGCCAGCGGCCAGCGCCGCGTCCCGCCGTGCCCGGGCACGAGCAGCGCCTCGAACAGCTCGGGATCGACCAGCGCACGCCAGCGCCCCGCCCCGCCCCGGGTCCGCGCCGCCGCGACCAACACCGCCAGCAGCGGGATCAGCGCCAACAGCCACCAGGGGCGCAACAGATGGAAATCAGCCATCCTCCGTCCTCCACGCCCCCAGCCGCGCCGCCGCGATCAGCAGCGCCAGCAACAGCGCGCCACCCGCCGGCCAGGGATACAACTCCACCCGCGGGCGCAGCGCGCGCGCCTCGCGCGCCTCGGGCTCGATGCGGTCGATCTCGTCATAGACCGCCTCGAGCGCCTCACTCGCCCCGGCGACGAAGAAGCGCCCGCCGGTGCGCGCGGCGATCGCCTCCAGGGTCTCGGGGTCGAAGCCGCGCCCCTGGCGCAGCAATCGCAGCCCGAGCCCGCCGAGCCGACCGTCGGCGCCGCCGCCGATCCCGATCACGTGCACCCGCACCCCGGCCTCGGCGGCGAGCGCGGCGGCCTCCAGCGGGGCGATGTGACCGACGGTGTTCTCGCCGTCGGTGAGCAGGATCAGCACCCGCTCGCCCGCGGGCGCCTCGCGCAGCCGCTTCACCGCCAGCGCGATCGCATCCCCGATCGCCGTCTCCCGCCCGGCCAGACCGACCACGCTCTCGGCGAGCAGGGTCGCCACCGTGGCGCGGTCGAAGGTCAGCGGGGTCTGCAGATAGGCGCGCGAGCCGAACAGGATCAGCCCCAGCCGGTCGCCCTCGCGCCGCTGCGCGAAGTCGCCGGCCAGTTGCTGTACCACCGCCAGACGCGACACCCGACGGCCTGCGAGCAGATAGTCGCGCTCCTCCATGCTGCCGGAGATGTCGACCGCGAGCATCAGGTCGCGCCCGCTGCGCGGCACCCCGAGCGGGTCCCCGACCCACTGCGGACGCGCGCTGGCGAGCACCAGCAGCACCCAGGCGAGCAGCGCCAGCCAACGCCAGGGTAGCGCGCCCCCGCCCGCCGGGCCGGCCAGCCCCGCGGGCAGCAGCGTCGG
>NZ_RHFI01000054.1:0-1249 GCF_003718685.1 Marichromatium sp. AB31
GCTGACCTCGGCGACCGGCTTCACGCTGACGCTGAGCGCCACCGACCGCGCCGGGGTCGGGCCGCTGCTCAACCAGGACGGCACCAGCGCGACCGGGGGCACGACCTACAACCTCGCCGCCGCCGAGAACTGGACCGCAGGCGCGGCGGCGGCGGTGACCGATGCCGACCTCACCGGCAACCCCGTCACCGTGGCCAATGTCCCGGCGCCGAGCATCACCAGCGCCACCTACGACCCGGCCAGCGGCCTCCTGGTGGTCACCGCAACAGGGTTGCCGAGCGCCGCCGGTACGGCCAACGACATCGATCTGTCGCAGCTGACCGTCACCGGCGCCGGCGGCGCGACCCATACCCTCACCACCACCACCGATGTCGAGATCGGTTCGGCCACGCGCTTCAGCGCCACCCTCGGCGGCACCGACAAGAGCGCGGTCGACGCCCTGCTCGATCAGGCCGGCACCCAGGCCGCCGATACCACCGTCTACAACCTCGCCGCCGCCGAGGACTGGGCCAGCGGCGCGGCGGCGGCGGTGACCATTGCCGACCTCACCGCCAACCCGATCACCGTCGCCGCCGTCAGCAGTGGCGGTGGCGGCGGCGGTTCGACCCCGGAGACGGGTGATGACCTGTTCAGCGGCGACGATGGCTCGGTGATCGACGGTGGCGGGGTCGACACCGGGCTCAACCCCACCACGGACTTCACCGACACCACCCTCGACGGTGCCCCGGTGACCACCGGCACCACCACCGACAGTCGCACCGGCGAGAGCGTCGCGGTGGTGGTCAGCGACCCGAGCGCCCCGGGCGAGCGCACCGACGTCGACCCGAGCAGCCCGGAGGTCGACATCCCGGTCGGGGGCGTGAAGGTGAGCAAGCCCGAGTCGCTCGGGCTGATCGCCACCAGCCGGGTGAGCACCGAGCGCAGCGCGCTCGAGACCCTCACCGGCGGCGACGACGCCGCAGCAGACCCCGAGGAGGCGGCCGGACGTGCGGCGCTGATCGATTCGCTGGAGTCGCGCGCCGCCGGCGGCGGCGTCGAGGTGGTGCAGGTCACCCCGGTGTGGCCGAGCGAGGGGGGCGCGGGGGATGCCCCGCTGCGCCTGACCATCGACCTCGGCGACGGCAGTGGCAGCGACGCCCGCCCGACCCTGGTGGTGGTCGACACCAGCGCGCTCTACGATGCCGCGGGCGCCCCCCTGGGGCCGGTCGAGATCGTCGTCGCCGGCGCCGGCACCCTGGTGGTGCGCGGG
>NZ_RHFI01000055.1:0-1218 GCF_003718685.1 Marichromatium sp. AB31
GGAAAACCATCTGGGTGCACTCTGGAACTTCATTCATCACTACAACGCTACGATGTGCGTGTGATTCATTGCGGGAAAGCTCAAAAACATCGAGCGATTCAAAATCCTATCAGTCAGGGCACTACCCAAAAGTAAAAGGACACCCAGAGCGCCGGGAAAAGCCGGCAAGAGATTGGAGGTGAAAGCCCTCTCCCCGGAAAGGTGTAGCGAACCGCCGAGACCCCGAGTCATGGGCCGGACTGTCCGCGAGGGCAGCGGTTAAGCGTTGACAGGGGCATGCATAGGCTCGGTATGGAGCTCCGAAATCAAGGTTGGGAACGCTGACCGCGTTGGGTGAGCGGGAAGGCAAGACGAACGGTCGCGTCAGCGCAAGTGGCCGATCGGTTCCCCGGAGTCGAAGACCCGAAGCATGTGCGGATGTCTCTTGCGCGGAACCCGGGAGGCCTTGGTCACGGCCCGAGGAAGGGGCACGGCCCGGCGGAAGGTGAAGAACCGACGCGTCAAAAAAAGGGACACCCACTTACCGTTGACGCTCACAAGGCCCTCTCCTACGCTTCTCCCAACACCCCCAGCGGAGATGCCCCATGACCCGTCCCCGCGCCGCGCTCGTCTCCTTGTCTGATACGCCCTGGTATCACGTCGTCACGCGTTGCGTGCGACGAGCCTATCTCTGCGGCTTCGATCAGCTGACGGGGCGGAGTTTCGAGCATCGGCGCGGCTGGGTAGAGTTGCGGTTGCGCCAGCTCGCGGGGGTGTTCGCGATCGATGTCGCAGCCTATGCGGTGATGAGCAATCACGTGCATCTGGTGGTGCGGGTGGATGCGGAGCGCGCCGCTCAGTGGTCGGATACCGAGGTGTTGCGGCGCTGGCGGTGTCTGTTCCGGGGGCCGGTGGTGGTGGAGCGGTTCCTGTCGCCTGCGACGCGGGCGGGGATGACCGCGGCGGAGCTGGATGGGGTCGCGGGGTTGGTTGCGATCTATCGGGCGCGGCTGGCGGATCTCTCGTGGTTCATGCGGGTGTTGAACGAGTCGATCGCGCGGGCGGCGAATCGGGAGGACGGGGTGCGGGGACGGTTCTGGGAGGGGCGCTTTCGTTCACAGGCGATCCTCGACGAGACGGCGCTGCTGGCGGTGATGGCCTATGTCGATCTCAACCCGATTCGGGCGGGGATCGCGGAGACGCCGGAGGAGAGCGCGCATACCGGGATTGCGGCACGGA
>NZ_RHFI01000056.1:0-765 GCF_003718685.1 Marichromatium sp. AB31
GGATTATATTAGAAAATAATTAAATATGGAAATTATTTCCTCTCAGTCTCCCGCAACCGCCGCGCGACCGCGCTGAGATCTTCCCAGGACTTGGCCTTCTGCGCCGGCGAGCGCAGCAGATAGGCAGGATGATAAGTCACCCGCAGCGGAATGCGCGCATCGCCGACCTCGAACCAGCGCCCCCGCAGCCGACCCACGCTGACATCGGTATTGAGCAGGTGTTGGGCCGAGATCCGCCCCAGCGAGAGGATCAGTGTCGGCTCGATGAGCGCGATCTGACGTTGCAGATAGCCCTCGCAGCGGGCCATCTCCTCGGGGTGCGGGTCACGATTGCCGGGCGGGCGACACTTGAGCACATTGGCGATGAAGACCTCCTCGCGCGCCAGCCCGATCGCCTCGAGCATGCGCGTGAGCAGTTGCCCCGCCCGTCCGACGAACGGCTCGCCCTGACGATCCTCGTCGGCGCCCGGGGCCTCGCCGATCAGCATCAGCCGCGCATTGCGCGCACCGCTGCCGAAGACGCTGTGCTGTCGGGTCTCGTGCAGCGCACAGCCACGACAGCCGTGCACCGCGCGCGCCAGCTGCTCCCAATCCATCGTGGCGACCGCCGGGACCGCGGCGGATGCGGCTGGCGCGAACAGATCATCGGCCGGCGGCTCGGGCGCGGGCGCGCGCGGCGCCACCGTGCGCTCGGTGAAGGGCGCCGGCTCGGACGAGGACGGTGCGCAGGGCGGCGGCATCGGTACCGGCGGCGGCTCGGGGGCG
>NZ_RHFI01000057.1:0-605 GCF_003718685.1 Marichromatium sp. AB31
GTGGAAGGGAGGAGATGGAGATAAGGAGAAGAAAGAAGGGAATAGAAGGAGAGAAGAGAGAGAGAAGGGGAAGGAAAGGAGGGGGAAGGAGAAGGAGAGAGAGGAGGGGGGGGGGGGAAAGAAGAAGAAGGAAGAAGAGAGGAGGAAAGGGAAGGGAGGGAAGAAGGGGGAGAGGAAGAGAGAGAGAGAGGGAAAGGGAGAGGGGAGGGAGGAGAGGGGGAAGAAGAAAAGGGGAAGGAGGAGGAAAGAGAGAGAGAAGGAGAGGAGAAGAGAAGAGAGAAGGGGGGAGAGAGGGAGAGGAAAAGAGGGGAGAGGAGGAAGAGAAGAAAGAGAGGGGAAGAAAGAAGAGAAGAGAGAGGAAGAGAAGAGGGGGAGAGGAGGGAAGGAGAAGGAGAAAAAAGAGAGAGAAAAGAGGGAAAGAAAAGAAGAGAGGAAGAGAGGGGGAAGGAAAGAGGGAAGGAGAGGAAAGAGAGGGGAGGAGAGGAAGGGAAGAGAGGAGGAGAGGAGAGAAGGGAGAGGGAGAGAGAAAAAAGAAGGGAAGAGGAGGGGAGAAGAAAAAAGAAAAAAGAAAAAAGGGAAGGAGAAGAAGAGAGAAGCCGGGGAAC
>NZ_RHFI01000058.1:0-603 GCF_003718685.1 Marichromatium sp. AB31
GAAAACCATCTGGGTGCACTCTGGAACTTCATTCATCACTACAACGCTACGATGTGCGTGTGATTCATTGCGGGAAAGCTCAAAAACATCGAGCGATTCAAAATCCTATCAGTCAGGGCACTACCCGATAACTCATGCCGCTGCTCAGCGCATCGCTCATGAAATCGGCCGACCATTGCAGGTTGGGACGGATCGGTTGCACCAGTGGTTGCGGCGGGCGGAGCGCCCGGAGCCGCTTGCGCCGACGCCGCAGATTGAGCTTGAGCGCGCAATACACCCGCCAGACCCGCTTGTGGTTCCAGGGATGTCCGGCGCGGCGCAGCCGCACATAGAGCTTGCGGAACCCGGCGGATGGATGACGCTCGGCCAGCGCGCTCAGCGCCTTGATCAGCGGCCCGTCGTCACGCGGGCGGGCGTGATAGTCAAGCACCGAACGGCTCAGCCCGAGCAGTCGACAGACGCGCCGCTTGCTCACACCCTCGGCCATGGACTCACCCGCCAGGGCGCGCCGCGCCCTGGCGCTCAGAGCTTTTTTTCGACGATCTCCTTCAGGATCTTGTGATCCAGGCTCAGATCCGCGTACATGTGCTTGAGCCGGCGATT
>NZ_RHFI01000005.1:0-173086 GCF_003718685.1 Marichromatium sp. AB31
CACAGGCGATCCTCGACGAGACGGCGCTGCTGGCGGTGATGGCCTATGTCGATCTCAACCCGATTCGGGCGGGGATCGCGGAGACGCCGGAGGAGAGCGCGCATACCGGGATTGCGGCACGGATCGCTGACTTGCGCGCGGACGAAGGTGACACGGCAGGACGATCGTTCGCTGTCATAGAGCGATCGACACCTGAGGTTGTCGACGCCCCACCAACGGCGTGCACCGCCGCAGCGCCCGGGACCGACCACGCCGACAGCTCACCAGATGCTCGCGGCGCCAATCTTTGGGAAGCTGCGCTCAACCGCCTGCCCCCTGCCCCACTACTGCCCTTCGGCAACCCCGCCGAGGTCCCCGCGGCAATCCCCTTCACCTTCGACGGCTATCTGACCCTGGTCGACTCGCTCGGCCGCGCCCTGCATCCGCGCAAGCGCGGGGCGATCCCGTCGGACTTGCCCGAGATTCTCACCCGACTCGGCATCGCGCCGGAGCGCTTCGTCGAGCACGCGGGTTTCCTGCTCAAGGGGTTCGGCGCGGCGATCGGTGCGCCGGAGCGACTGACCGCGCTCGCGGCACGGCGAGAGTGTCGTTATCTACGCGGCGTGCGCCGCGCCATGGTCCTCTTCGGCCCGACCACGCCGACGGATCGTCCGGCAGCGACCGCATCGCCCTCGCCCGTTCCTGGCCGATAGTGCGCATGGCCTGTCCCTGGCCGCGCCAGCCCCTGCACGCTAGACCTTCGGCTGCGCCCGCCGTGCCCCTCTCCCGATCGGCTTGAACGCCACGGGGGCGACGAACCGCGCCCAGGCCCAGCTTGCCAGCCGGACGACCAGGCGCACGACCAGCAGCGCCCACAGCAGCATCAATGCCCGGTAGACGATCACCCAGGCGGAGATCATCTCGGGCTGCGGCAGTGCCACCCACGCCTCACCCTCGACCCGGTCCTGATACCACTGCAACGCATCGGCGCTCGATCCGTTGCCGGCGATATGCATCTCGGGCTGGCCGAGCAAGCTCGACGGGATCGAGTCGAGCAGCGTGGCGAAGGCCGCGACGGTCAGCAGCGCCAGCACCAGTTGCACGAGGTTGTGTCGCCACGCCGAGGCCTTCGGTGACAACCAACCGCGCGCATGGAAGGCGAGCACCCAGACCACCACGACCACCGCGGCAAGGAGCGATTGCGTCAGCCCGACGAGGAGCACGAACCAATCGAGACGCTTGAGCGGGATCCCGCGAATCGCCCCGAACACCAGGGCCGCGACGACAACGGCGATCAGCAGCGCCCAGAAGGTCACGGCAGGCCCCATGGAGGGACCGGCGGTCCAGACCACCCATCGATCCTCGGCGGGCATCACCTTGACGCTGAGATTCGTCGCGGCGGTCACGCCAAGCTCGACCGGCTCGACCCGGTAGCGCGTCGCGATCGCCGCCTCGGCATCCCAGCTCACCAGGACCCTATGGAGACCGGGATCGATCGGGACCTGAAGCTCCACCCGGCCATCCTCCAGCGCGGTCTCTCGGACGTGCCGTCTGGAGCCATCCACCTCGAGCGCCTCGAAGCGCGACCCGGCCGCCAGCCTGATCGGCAGCACATCCCCCTGACTGGACTGGATGCTGACCTCCAGTGTGTATCGGGAGCCCTTGGCCCGCGGCATGACGGTCAGGGTCGAGGCGCGCACCGTCATGGTTGCGGCCGGCACCGGCTTGGGCCGGGTCACGTTGAGTTCGAGGCGCTGTCCCGGCCAGGGCTTCCAGGTCCGCAGCGCCCCCTGCTGGAGGGTTGCGACGCCCTCGTCCTCGACCGCCTCGACGCGCCACAAGGGGGATTCCGCGATCGCCCAGGTCTCGCTGAACGCGCCCCCGCCCGGGCTCTCCAGACGAATGCGATCGGCGAACTCCAGCTCGCTGCTCCACCGACGCTCGGTCTGGCCGGCGCGGAACGGGATCTCGATGCGGCCGTCCCGAACGGACAGGCCCGAGGAGACGACGCGCTCGCCATCGAGCAGGGGCACCAGCACGACGGCGCTGTCGCTGCTGCTCGACAGGCGCTGCACCCGCGTCGAGACCGTCCACTTGGGACCGAAGGAGATGGTCCTGAGCACCCGGGTGAAGGGTTCGAGTCCCGCGGTATCGGGCGCGCTCGCGTCCCCGGCCTCAGCGCGCTGCCGGGGCGCGATGCTGAGACTGCCGTTGGACAGCCCGAGCGCGGAGACGCCATCGACGCGCCAGATGTCCGGGGCGTCGACCCGGATTCGCTGCGGCGGGGCGTTGAGCGTCAGGGTCAGCCCGCCGGGCGGGATGGCGCCGGACAGCTCGAGGGTGTGTCGCCCGGCGGGCACGCGGACGTACCTGATCCGCGATGCGGCATCCGCGCGCACCGGCGTCGTCTCGCCGTCGAGCAGGACCGCCCGTGGCTGCCACTCGGAGCGTCGCGCGGGGAGCGGATAGGCGGTCTCGTGCAGGGCGGAGACGTCCAGGAGCAGCCGCAGCGTCCACCCCTGCTGGTCGTCGGCGCGGGAGATCATCACCCGCATGTCGCCCGAGGACGCACAGTTGGGCGCGCACTCGGGGGAGCGGAGCACATGCGAACGCAGCGCCTCGATCAGCGTGTCCGAGGGATAGCCGGCGGACTGGGCGAGCGCCTCGTCGCTGACGAAGAGCGCGGGGCTCGACAGCACCGCCACGGCGATCAGCGCAACGGCGGGCGACGAGGACCGGGCGGCGTCGACGTCGAGCGTCATCGCCTCCTCGTCCGATGCCGCGGGCCGGTCGCGATAGGTCCGGTAGCCGCGGAAGGCCAATGCCACCAGCAACACGATGAGACCGCCCGCGCCGATCAGCTTCGCGGCGCCGAACATCATCGGCGTGAGCAGATAGAGCGAGGCGGACTCGAAGGCATCCGGAACGTTCGGGACCTGCCAGGCAAGGGTGGTCTGGTTGCCGCGCCAGGTGGGCAGTCCCGGCCCGGTGCCGATCTTGGCCTCGGCATCGACGATCACCTGCAGGCGACCACCGTCCTGATCGAGGCCCAGATAGTCAGAAGGCGCGGCGGCCTTGCCTCGCATGGGCGCGGATGACGGCATCGCCATCTCGGCCTCGGCGAACCCCATCGCGCGGTTCGGGCTGGACAACGCCGCGTCGTAGCGGTTGGCGAAGTTGCGATCAAGCTGCGGAAACAGCGACGTCTTGACCGCATAGACCGTGTAGGAGGCGACGAACACGGCGAGCACGACGAACAGCACCGCGGCGATCCCGCCGACGAGGTTGCCGAGACGCGGGATGTCGCGCTGGTAGCACGCCCGCGTCAGGATGCCGAGGAGGATGACGGCGATCCACAGCGACCCGCCGCCGAAGGGCAACTGCCAGGTCAGCGCCCCGACGATCACCCACAGCACCCCGGCCCAAAGGCCCAGGGCCTTGACGAAGAGCGCGGCGACCAGGATGAGCAGGAACAGATCGAGCAGGTTCCACTTGGTGAGCCAGGTCTGCGGGAGGTTGTCGGTGCCGAAGGCGGCGACGGCGAGCCACCCCGCCGGCAGGTTGATGGTGGTGTTGACCGAGTCGAACACCGCGCTCTCGGCCATCCAGCCATTGCTCGCGAGCCGCAGGGGGAAGGTGCCGGACTGCTCGGGATCGGTCTCCAGACGCCCCTCCGCGGTGAGCGCGAGTCGCCCCGCCGGCACCTCGATCCCGTCCAGCGACGCCGCCGCGTCGTCCGCGGCGATCTCCGAGAGCACCCACGGTGTGCCGTTCAGCTCGAGACGGCCGATGTCCAGGGGCGACGAGAAGCGGCCCGGCGCGAACAGCTCGCCGGTGATGCTGTCGCGGAACGTCAGCCCGCGACCGGAGAAGTCGAGCCACGCCTCGCGGCGCAGGTCCACACGCCCGACGCCCGAGCCGATATCGGCGAGCAACTGCACATCGAGTGATCCGGCCTTGCCGGCCTCGGCCAGGAAGGCGCGATCGCCGCGCCACGGCTCGGGGATCTCGGTCTGGCTGGGGTCGATCTGATCCAGCCCGGTGAAGCCGAGAGAACGAAGCTCCGGCACCACCTGGAACGACCACAGCTCCCTGCCGGGCCAGCCCTCGCCGGCGACATCGGGAACCGGGATGCTGAGGATGTCGCCGGTGGCGTGCGCCAGGACGTCGACCGAGTGCGAGCCCTGCCCGACCTGGATCTCGAGCCGCCCCGCCTGATCGATGCCCACCGGGAGCGCGCTCTCGACCTGATGGGAGACGAAGCCCTCGGGCAGGAAGTCCGCGAACGTCAGGGATCGCTCGCGCCCGGTCACGGAGATCAGCAGCCGGGTGACGACGACCATCGGGTTGCCATCGGTGAAGCGCCGGAAGACCTTGATCGACAGCGAGTCCTGGGGCGCCGCCGGCGTCGCCTCGCGAGGGCGCTGGAGCCAGAGATCGCCGTTGTCGTCGAGCCGGAGCGGCGTGCCGTCGGCCGCCAGCACCACCCCGACCTGCTCGGGGATGGACAGCTGCGTCGGGCGGCGGAGCCACGCGATCTCGCCCTCGACGCGGGCGGATGCGCGGGGGCCATCCAGGAACAGGAACGGCTTCCCGTCCCGATCGACCACGGTCGCGGGCGCGCCGTCGAGCGTCACCTCGGTCGGCCAGGCCCCGCGTTGACCGGGGAGCGGCAGCCAGCCCCGCTCGAGCAAGGTCCAGGGTTGTCGGAAGCTCATGGCCTCGCGCCCGATCGACAGGACGAGCGGTCCCGGCCAGGCACACACGGGATCGAGGGCGGCGCCGGCGGCCAGCGCGGGGGTGCAGCCGAGCGCGGCGGCCTGGTCTCGCAGCGCCCACGGGACCCATGCCTGCAGCTCGGCAGGAACGCCGGTGAGCCGCCAGTCCTCCACCTGATCGAGCGCTTGCCCCTCGATCATCGCGCCCGATGTCGTCTCCTGGCCCGGAGACACAACCTCTGGCGCCGATTGGGCGAGCGTCGTCGCCGGCAGGAGCAGCACGGCGAGGACGACGAAGAGCGCGGTCAAGGGCGCCAAGGCCGGGGGACCGAGATGCGCATCGGAGTTCTCGCGGGCAGCAAGCACCGGGTGTCCTGAACGAGACATCGAGTCCCCCCTATGGCGACGATGATGGGTTGCGTTCGCAGGAGGGTACCGCAGAGTCGCGCAGAAAATGCGCCTGTTAAGGGGAATCACCGGACTGACACGCCTGGTTTGCGATGCAGACCGAATGGAAGACGCTTGACGCCTGTCCGAGTGGCTCGACTCGAACCCAACCCTGAGCTGACACTGAGCCGCGTGACCCGGGAGGGGCTGGAGACGCTCGAACTGCTGCTCGCCCACGCAGGCCCCATTGTCTCGTCGGCTCATCCGGCCTCGGCAAGCGTCCCCAGATCGAGCTGCTGACCGATGGCACGTCAGGAGACCGGCGGCGTCAGCGGCACCGGCGAGGGACGTCACACCACGGTACGACGCGAGCTGATGCGGCTCGCCGGCGGCGCGCTGGTCATCGACAACCCCGGGATGCGCGAGTTCGGCGTCATCGGCGCCGAGGGCGGTCTCGACGCCAGCTATGGCGAGATCACCGCGCTCGCGCAGCACTGCCGCTACCGCGACTGCACCCATACCGACGAGCCCGGATGCGCTATCCTGCAGGCGGTGGAGGTCGGGACGATCGGTCGGGCACAGCTCGACAGCTACCTGAAGCTCCGGGAGGAATCCGCCTTCCACCAGCGCTCCCATGCCGAGCGGCGCAAGAAGGACCGCGACTTCGGCAAATACCTCAAGTCGGTGAAGAAACAGCTGAGACGCTGACCCGTGACGACAGGACCCGGCTCAATAGACACGCGGTCCGGTGGCACGGCTCGGTCGGTGAGGCGAGCGCCTCACCGATCGCATCCCTGCAGATCGGTGCCAGGAGCGCGCGCAAGGACATCATCTCGATCAATGGACTAGCGAGGTATCCGCGCATGAGACCTACCGTGACCGCACTCGGCCTCTCCCTGGCCCTGCTCACCGGACTGGCGCCGACCACCCAGGCCGAGCCCAGGGATCAGTTCACCAAACCCGACCCGAGGGAGGTCGAGGTCCAGCAACACCCGGACCCGGATGACCTGCACGTCGCCCGCCCGCCGCTCGAGATCCGCTATCAGTGCCCGCCCGGCTGGACGACCTCGGTCGGCAGCTTCGAGCCGCACCAGACGACGGTCTGCGTACCCGAGGACGTCCCGCAGCGCATGCCCTGCCCGCCGGGCACCGTCTTCACCAGGTCCTCGTGCAGCATCTCCTGCCAGATGTTCAATTAATCGTCCGACGGACCGCCCCGGGGCTCGCACCCCGGGGGCGGCCCCGTGCGCTCAGAAGAAGCCCAGCGGGCTGGTGCTGTAGCTCACCAGCATGTTCTTGGTCTGCTGGTAGTGGTCGAGCGCCTTCTTGTGGGTCTCGCGGCCGATCCCCGACTTCTTGTAGCCGCCGAAGGCCGAGTGCGCGGGATAGGCGTGATAGCAATTGACCCAGACGCGCCCGGCCTGGATCGCGCGGCTGGCGCGGTAGGCGCGGTTGGTGTCGCGGGTCCAGACCCCGGCGCCGAGCCCGAACTCGGTGTCGTTGGCGATGGCGATAGCCTCGGCCTCGTCGCGAAAGGTGGTCACGCCGACCACCGGGCCGAAGATCTCCTCCTGGAAGACCTTCATGTCGTTGCGCCCCTTGAGCAGGGTCGGCTGCACGTAGTAGCCGGTGCTCAGACAGCCGTCGAGACACTCGGCACCGCCGCCGATCAGCACCTCGGCGCCCTCCTCGCGACCGATGTCGAGATAGGACATGATGCGTTCGAACTGCTCCTGCGAGGCCTGGGCGCCGACCTGGGTGTCGGTGTCGAGCGGGTTGCCGCGTTTGATACGCGCCGCGCGCTCGATCACCCGGCCGATGAAGTCCTCGTAGATGTCCTCCTGGATCAGCGCCCGCGACGGACAGGTGCAGACCTCTCCCTGGTTGAAGAAGGCCAGCACCAGTCCCTCGACGCACTTGTCGAGATAGTCGTCCTCGTGACGGAGGATGTCGCTGAAATAGATGTTGGGCGACTTGCCGCCGAGCTCGACGGTCGAGGGGATGAGCTTGTCGGCGGCACAGCGCAGGATGTGCTGGCCGACCGGGGTCGAGCCGGTGAAGGCGATCTTGGCGATGCGCTCGCTGGTGGCCAGCGCCTGCCCGGCCTCCTCGCCGAGACCGTTGACGACGTTGATCACCCCGGGCGGCAGCAGGTCGGCGATCAGCTCCATGAAGAGCATGATCGAGGCCGGGGTCTGCTCGGCGGGCTTGAGCACCGAGCAGTTGCCCGCGGCCAGCGCCGGGGCGAGCTTCCAGGCGGCCATCAGCAGCGGGAAGTTCCAGGGGATGATCTGCCCGACCACGCCCAGCGGCTCGTGGACGTGATAGGCGACGGTGTGCTCGTCGATCTCGGCCATCGAGCCTTCCTGGGCGCGGATACAGCCGGCGAAGTAGCGGAAGTGGTCGGCGGCGAGCGGGATGTCGGCGGCCAGGGTCTCGCGCACCGCCTTGCCGTTGTCCCAGCTCTCGGCCACCGCCAGCCGCTCCAGGTTGGCCTCGATCCGATCGGCGACCTTGAGCAACAGGTTGGAGCGCTCGGTCACCGAGGTCCGCCCCCAGGCCGGGGCGGCGGCATGGGCGGCGTCGAGCGCCAGGGCGATGTCGGCGGCGTCCGAGCGAGCCACCTGACAGAACACCTGGCCGTTGACCGGGCTGACGTTGTCCAGGTAGCGACCATTGACCGGGGCGACCCACTCGCCACCGATGAAGTTCTCATAGCGCTCGGCGAAGCGCACCACGGCGCCGGGATCACCAGGGTTGGCATAGATCATGGCTCAGATCCTCCTGTTGTCGTCATCGCTTGGGCGGCAAGACACGCGCCGTGCCGGCAACAGGACGTTAACGGGGCATGACCATCGAATACTTGCCCCGCAGTCCCCAAGACTGGCCTGACAGTCCAGGCCCGGGGACCACGGAGGGAACAGCATGTCGCCAAGCGTACCGATGTCGTTGAACACCGCCTTGCCATCGCAACCGCCGGTGGACCTGATCGAGAACCGCACGCTGTTCGCGCGTCACGCGGCCGAGCTGTCGATCTACGACACTTTCGCCCCGGCCCGCGACGTGCCGCTGCGCGCCGAGGAGCTGCTCTACTGCGCGATGACCCAGGGCCGCAAGCGGATGCACGGCCCGCACCCGGCGCACGACTTCCTGCCGCACCAGTCCTATGTGCTCGCCCCCGGCGAGCAGGTGCTGATCGACTTCCCCGAGGCGACGCTGCAACGACCGACGCGCTGCCTGACCATCGCCGTCGAGCGCGAGCGACTGCGCCGACTGTGCGACCGGCTCGATCGCCACGCGCCGCTGCCGCGCGGGCGCGGGAGCTGGCAGACGGTGTCTCGGCACAGCTGGCACGGCCATCACTCGGAGGCCACCCAGCGCCTGCTCGAACGCATCGCCGGGAGCTTTCTCCAGGCCGACGCCGACAACGACCTGGTACTCGATCACGGCGTCGACGAGCTGTTGGGCCGGCTGTTGCGCCAGCAGGGGCGCGAGTTCCTGCTCGCCTGCGCCGCCGCCGAGCCCGATCACGACCCCTTCAGCGCGGTGCTCGACCATATCGAGCGTCATCTCGCCCAGCCGCTCGACATCGAGCGGCTGTGCCGACTGAGCTGCATGTCGCGCACCCGATTCTATGCCCGCTTCGCCGCCCTGCTCGGCTGCACCCCCAACGCCTATCTGCTCGAGCGTCGGCTGCGCCGTGCCGCCGAGCTGCTCGACCTAGGGATGGCCGTCACCCGCGTCGCCTACGAGGTCGGCTTCCAGAGCCCGAGCCACTTCTCGCGCCGCTTCCAGGCGCGCTATGGGGTCGCCCCCAGCCGCTACCGAGCGCACGCCGCCCCGCCCCTGCCCGGCTGACCCGCCGGCTCGCTTCCGACTCGCCCGGGTTCTGGACTATGCTGCCCCCTTCTCGCACTTTGGAGACATCGAGCATGGCCCAGGAACACCCCACCCCGGAGACCCGCACCGACTGGCGCGACACCATCGACCGCATCGCCTCGTCCGCACCGATGCGGCTCGCCCAGGCGCTCGGGCTGCGTCTCAGCGTCACCGCGCTGCTGCTCGGCTGGCTGGTCGTGCTGGTCGGGATCAACGCGCTCTACCCGATCGACGTCAGCGGTCTCTTCCTCTCCGCGGTCTTCCTCACCCTCTATGTGCTGCCCGGGCTGATCGCCCATGACCGCGGACTGACCAGACGTCTGCGCATCACTCTCATCAATGTGCTCTTCGGCTGGACCCTCGTCGGCTGGGTCGCGGTGCTATTCTGGGCACTGCTCGGCGACGGCGAACCCAGCCCGCAGGGCGGCGCCGAACCCCAGGCCTGATCGGCCCGTCGTCGCGCGGCCCGAACCGCCCCACGGCCGCCTCGACCTTCGCCGGCAACACGGACACCCGGCGTACAAAAGTCACCGGGTTTCCGTGACCTGAACCCCGGACACCCGGTGACGATCAGGTTACAATCGCGTGGCAATCGCCCCGGGCGCATGGTCTGAAGGAGTTCGCGAAGCAGGGATCGCTCGCCCGAGGATCCAATCGCCCGAGCGCACGGATCACGCCCGGTCTTGACGTGGCCCGCCCATCCGGGCGCCCGCACTCATCACGTCCGACCCCGCCCGCATCGCCGCTCGGCAAGACAACGACCAGGACCGCCCCGGTCCACACGCACAGTCAAGAACAACCGAGCCAACATGTCCCGCATCCATCTCAGCCTCGGCCGCAAGATCGGCCTGGCCCTCACCGTCATACTCGTCTTCATGCTGCTGATCGCGCTGATCGGCTGGAGTGGACTGCAACGCACCGACAAGGTCCAGCAGGCGCTGATCAAGAGCTTCGAGCAATCCAACTTCCAGCTGGTCAAGGAGATCGACCACCTGGCCTGGGTCAACGATCTCGGGCTCAGTCTGCTGCTCGACCAACCCTTCACCGGCGAACTCGACCCGCACCGGTGTGACTTCGGCAAGTGGTACGACAGCCTGCGCAACGACCCGGGCTATGCGCGCTACCCCGAAGCGTTCCGCGCCGCCTTCGACACCATCGCGGTCCCGCATCGCGCCGTCCACGAGTCGGCCAAGCGGATCAACACCGCACTACAGCGCGGCGATCACGATCAGGCGCTGCGCATCTATCGCAACGAGACCCTCGCCTACCTGCAGACCCTGCGCCATCTGTTCGGGGTGCTCGAGGAATCGCTCCAGGCCCAGCAGCAGGAGAGCATCGCCATCTCCGCAGAGACCAGCCAGCTGGCACGCTGGAGCATGCTGGGCGCGGCCAGCGTCGCACTGGTGCTCGCGGCCCTGCTCGGCGTGCTGCTCACCCGCCTGGTGGTCCGACCGGTGCGCGCCACCACCGCGCGACTGCGTGACATCGCCGAGGGCGAGGGCGACCTGACCCAGCGTCTCGAGGTCCACGGCAACGACGAGATCGCCGATCTCTCGCACGCCTTCAATGCCTTCATCGCGCGCATTCACACGCTGGTCAGCCAGGTCGCCGGCGCCGCCAGCCAACTCTCGGCCGCCGCCGAGCAGCTCTCCGGGACCAGCACCGAGAGCCGCGAACACGTCGCCCAGCAACAGCGCGAGGTCGAGCAGGTCGCCACCGCGATGCACGAGATGGCCTCGACCGTGGCCGAGGTCGCACGCAACGCCGCCGAGGCCGCGCAGGCGGCTCAGAACACCGACAACGAGGCCGAGGCCGGCAGCGCCGTGGTCGGCGAGGCCAACACCACCATCGATGCGCTGGCCCTCGAGGTCGAGAGCGCGGCCGAGGCGATCTCGCGCCTCGCCGCCGACAGCGAGGAGATCGGCAAGGTGCTCGACGTGATCCGCGCCATCGCCGACCAGACCAATCTGCTCGCGCTCAACGCCGCGATCGAGGCGGCACGCGCCGGTGAGCACGGGCGCGGCTTCGCGGTGGTCGCCGACGAGGTGCGCAACCTTGCCAGTCGCACCCAGGCCTCGACCACCGAGGTGCAGGAGATGATCGAACGATTGCAGGGCGGCGCGCTCGGCGCGGTCGAGGCAATGGAGCGCGGTCGCGCCAAGGCCGGCGAAGGCGTCGCCCAGACCACGCACGCCGCCGGGTCCTTTCAGACCATCACCCAGTCGATCAGCACCATCACCGACATGAATGCCCAGATCGCCAGCGCTGCCGAGGAGCAGTCCGCGGTCGCCGAGGAGGTCAACCGCAGCGTCTCCAACATCAACGACGGCACCGCGCACGCCGCCACCACCTCCGGCCAGATCGCCCACGCCAGCGAGGCCCTGGCCGCGCTCGCCCTCGAACTCCAGACCCTGCTCGGGCGTTTCCATATCTGAGCCGCCAGCCGCCAGCCGCCAGCCGCCAGCCGCCAGCCGCCAGCCGCCAGGGAAGGCTAGCGCCCATGACTAAGGCCGAGAGCTGGAGACTCGCCGTTGGTGGTTCAGCCACCAGCGACCAGCTGCCAGCGCCGAAGGCTGGCAGCCATGACTGGCAGCTGGAGGCTGATCGCTGATAGCTAAGATTCAAGAACCTCTTGCCGCGGCCGTTACTCAGGGATGGAACAGACTCGCCCCGGAGGCCCAGAGATGATCTCGCTCCACTCATCCGTCTCGCAGCTCCAATCGCTCACGACCCTGCGCTCGGGTGCCGGCGCATCGGGCTCGCCGACGACAGCGACCCGCGACGGCAGCGCAGCGGCGCCACAGCAGCAGGTGCTCGAGCGACTCGCCGCGCACATCCCCGGCATGGACGCCAATGCCGTGCGCAAGCTCGACGCCGAGAACTTCACCCCGGAGAAGGTCGCCAACCGCATCGCCGATGCGGTGGCCACCGGGCTGGAGAGCGCCCGCGCCCGTGGCCGCTCCGAGGCCGAGGTCGAACAGCTCTATCAGCAGGCCGTCGAGGGCGCACGCAAGGGCTTCGAGGAGGCGCGCGAGATCCTCTCCAACCTCGACATGCTCCAGGGCAAGGTCGCCGAACAGCTCGACGAGACCGAGCAACTGACCTTCGCCGCGCTCGACGGCCTGGCCCCCGGCGGCCAGAGCACGGCGAGCAGCGCCACTACCGCCATCGGCGTCGCCGAGCGCTTCCAGCACGCCGAGTCCTTCTCGCTCGAGGTGCGCACCCGCGACGGCGACAGCGTGCGTATCGACTTCGGCCAGCAGCTCGACTACAGCGCCACTGCAGCACTCGCACGCGACAGCGAGGGCAATCAGGTGGCGCAGTTCGACGTCTCGCGCAGCGCCTCCAGCAACTACAGCTTCAGCGTCAAGGGTGATCTCGACACCGAAGAGCTCGACGCCATCCGCAACCTGGTACAGGACACCAGCGAGCTGGCCAACAGCTTCTTCCAGGGCGACGTGCAGGCGGCCTTTTCCCAGGCCGGCAGTCTCTCGTTCGACGCCGGGCAGCTCTCGCGCATGGAGCTGAACATGAGTTCGAGTACCAGCTACTCGGTCGCTCAGGCCCAGCGCTATCAGGAGACCCAGCAACTCGGCAACGACTCGCAGAGCGAGCGCCCCGGTCGTCGGATCGGTCAGCTGATGGATCAGATGCAGGAGCGCTTCTCGCAGCCTGCGCTCGGCTTCCTCGAGGACGCCCGCGCCAGCGGTGCCGAGCTGATGCAGGGCCTGGTCGAGCAGGATGAGCGCTTCGTCAGCGCCGAGAAGCAGCAGCAGGACGACTTCCGCTCGCACATGAGCCGACTGCTCGACGCCTTCGCGCCACGGCGCACCGACAGCGATGACTGAGGACTACTCGGGCAGGTTGGGCGGATCCCAGTCATCGAGTCGCGCCCCCGAGGCACAGGCCGCGCGCCACGCCGCGAGCCGCTCGAACTGAGCGCGGCTCGCGGCGGCCAGTAACACGGCGAGTTCGCGAACCTCGGGCGCCGCCTGATCGACCAACCCGGCATAGAAGTCACGACGACACCGGGCATCGCGCATGCCCAGCTCCAGCACCTCGGCCACGCTCATCAGATAGTCGACGCCCTCCCCGCCGACATCGGGCGCCGGCGCACCGTCACCACACCAAGCGAAGTCCCAGGGCGCGATGCGCGGCAGACACAGCCCACGCGCGCGGTGCTCGACCCGGGCCACGGTGGCCTCGCTGAGCCCGGCCAGTCGATCGAACGCAGCCGCCGCGGGCGCATTGTGGTGCAGCGCCATCCCGGCGGCGAGTTCGGTATAGCGCTCGTGGCTGGCGTGTTCGAGTTCGAACGCGTGGGCGAGCAGCGCCGCGAGAGAATCCACCGACCCCGGGCCCGCGCTCATGCCAGCAGCCCCGACTCGATCTCTTCGAGCGTGCACGCGGGAGCCTGCTCGGCCCGCCAGGGCGTGAGGGCGCGGCGAAACAGCAGCCCCAGGGTCTTGCCGTCATCGGCCTGGATCCGGCGCGCCGCCGCCACCGGATCGGTGCTCGGCCCCGTGTCATCGACATGCACCCGCCCCTTCCAGTCGCGATGCTCGGGCCTGAAGGTGGGACAGGGGGTGAGCACGTGCACCAGGGCGAATCCGGGATACTCGATCGCCTCGACCAGCAACCGGCTCAAGCCCGCGGGATCGCCGGAGAAGCCCCGGGCGATGAATCCGGCGCCGGCGGCCAGAGCGATCGCGGTGGGCAGGAAGCGCGGCATCCCGGTGCCGTGCGGCGTGAGCTTGGCCTGCTGCCAGTCGGGCGCGGTGGTCGGCGAGGCCTGTCCCTTGGTCATGCCGTAGACCTCGTTGTCCATCACCACATAGGTGAGGTCCTGGTTGCGCCGACAGGCATGCAGGAAGTGATTGCCGCCGATCGAGAAACCGTCGCCGTCGCCCCCGAGCACCAGCACGGTGAGTTCGGGGCGCGCCGCCTTGAGACCGCCGGCGAGCGCCAGGGCGCGACCGTGCACGCCGTGGAAGCCGTAGGCGGCGACATAGGCCGGCAGCCGCGAGGAGCAACCGATGCCGGAGATCAGCGCCAGGCGCTCGCGCGGCAACTCGAGATGGGCCAGCGCCCGGGTCAGCGCCGCGAGCACGCCGTGATGTCCGCAGCCCGGACACCACACCGGTGTCACCCCGGACTTGTAGTCACGGGCACGCAGGGTCGAGGTGGTCGGTGATTGCGACTCAGTCATCGGTCTCCTCCGCATCCAGCACCGCGGCGACGATCTCGCCCGGTCGCCACGCCAGGGGGCCGGGCCGGGCCAGCGCGCGCGCCTGTGGCGGCAGCACCCGCTGGGCATGGAGATGGGCAAACAGCTGGCCGTCCTGATTGAGTTCGACCACCCATATCCACGCCGCGCCATCGAGCGCCTCGCGCAGCGCAGCGCGCGCCAGCGGGGCGATCAGCCGCAGCGCGATCACCCGGGTCGGATGCCCCGCTGCGGTGAGCCGCGCGGCGGCCTCGAACACCGCCCCGGCGCTGCTCCCCCAGGTGACGAGACAACGCGTACCCCGACCACGGATCTCGGCCCAATCGGGCCCCGGATCGAGACCGTCGAGCTTGCGCGCGCGCTTGTCGAGCTGCTGGCGATGATCGGCGGCCAGGCTCGAGGGCGTCCCCGAGGCGTCGTGCTCCAGTCCCTCGGCGACATAGCGGCAGCCCGACCGGCCGGGTGCGGGCATCGGCGAGCGTCCGTCGACGCTCGGTGCATAACGCTGGAAGGGCGCATCGAGGGGCCCGTCGGGCACCAGTCGGGGCGGCAGCAGCGGGGCCCGTGGCGGCGGATCGACGATGGCGCGCGACTGGCCGAGCGCCTGGTCGGAGAGCACGATGGCCACCGTCTGCAGGTGTTCGGCGAGCCCCACCGCCCATTCCAGGGTGAAGCAACAATCGGCGATACCGAGGGGCGCGAGCACCAGGTGCGGGGCATCGCCGTGGAGCCCGTAGAGCGCCAGACCGAGATCGGACTGCTCGGTCTTGGTGGGAATCCCGGTCGAGGGACCGCCGCGCTGCACGTCGACCACCACCAGCGGGGTCTCGCTGGCCACCGCCAGTCCCAGCCCCTCGACCATCAGGCTCAGTCCGGGGCCGGAGGTGGCGGTCAGCGCCGCCACCCCGCCGAAGGACGCGCCGATGACCATGTTCACCGCCGCCAGTTCGTCCTCGGCCTGGAGCAGCTGACCGTCGCGTTGCGGCAACCGCGGCGCCAGCCATTCGAGCAGCTCGGTCGCCGGGGTGATCGGGTAGGCGGCGACGAAGCGCACCCCGGCGCGCAGCGCGCCGAGACCGGCGGCCTCGTTACCGCTGAGGTTCCACAGCCCGGCAGCGTCGCCAACGGGCCTACACCCACCCTGCTCCACCAGCCCCAGCCCCGCTTCCAGACAGGCGATGGCCGCAGCGCGGGTGGCGGCGTCCTTGCTCGCCAGCACCCGTTCGCTGGCCGCGCTCAGCGCCGCATGAGACAACCCCAGCCAGCCGCCGAGCGCGCCCAGGGCGACCATGTTGGCGCGCCCCCCGGGGATCTCGGCGGCGCGCGCGGCGAGCGGCAGCGCCCGCACCCGTGCGCCGCACCCGGTCAGACAGGGCGGCGGCGGCGCGCTGGCGACGTCCTGGAGGATGAGGGTGTCGGCGTCGACCGGCAGCTCGTCGACGAAGCGCTCGACATTGGCCCAGTCGAGCCCGAGCAACAAGTCGAGCCGATCGGCCATGCAGGCGACCGGGCGCGAGGCGAAGCGGAGGGTGGCGGCCGACTCGCCGCCGCGGATCTGCGGACCGGCGGCGCGCGTCAGCAACCCGTGGACACCGGCGCGACCGAGCGCGGCAAGCAGGATCTGGGCAGTGGTGAGGGCGCCGTGACCACCTGCACCGGTGATCGCCAGCATGCCCTCGGGGGCGACGGGGTCGCGATTGCACGGCATCGCGGGCACTCCTCCCAGGCCGGTGCGCCGCACTCGGATCGGCGGCGCGGGGATGGGGTGCGAAGCGGTTTCGGGGACACCACGACACACCCCCGTGCACCGATCATAGCCGCGACGCCGAGCGTCCCGGTTGATCTGGCACAGTCGAGGGGCGTTTCGATGGAGGGCGACCGGACCCGCCGCGCGGGCCGGTCGGGATCAGGCCTGGAGCTGCTCGGAGCGGAAGGGCGCGACGGTCTCGAGGATCGCCTTGTGGACCTTGACGTTACCGGCGACCAGATTGCCGGTCTCGAGGAAGCGATTGCCACCGCCGAGGTCGCTGACCGTACCGCCCGCCTCCTGCACCAGCAGGGCGCCGGCAGCGCAGTCCCACTCGGACAGGCCGAGCTCCCAGAAACCGTCGGTGCGTCCGGCGGCGACATAGGCGAGATCGAGCGCCGCCGAGCCCGGACGACGCAGCCCGGCGGTGGCCAGGGTCATGGCCTTGAACATGCCCATGTAGGCGTCGATATGGCGCTGGTCACGGAACGGGAAGCCGGTGCCGATCAGTGCACCGTTGAGCGAGGGGCGCTTGGCGACCCGGATCTTGCGGTCGTTGAGCTGGGCGCCCTCGCCGCGCGCGGCGGTGAACATCTCCTCGCGCAGCGGATCGTAGACCACGCCGCACTCGAGCTGCCCCTTGTGCTTGAGCGCGATCGACACCGAGAACTGCGGAAAGCCGTGGAGATAGTTGGTGGTGCCGTCGAGCGGATCGATGATCCACTGATAGTCGCCCTTGCCGTGGAGACCGCTCTCCTCGGCAAGGATCGCGTGGCCCGGGAAACGTGCCTGCAGCTCCTTGATGATGGTCGCCTCGGCGAGACGATCGACGTCGCTGACGAAATCGTTGCGTCCCTTGGTCTCGGCCTTGATGTGGTCGACGTGATCGAGATAACGCAGGAGGATCTTGCCGGCGCTGCGCGCGGCACGGATGGCGATGTTGAGGCTTGGATGCATAAGGATGAAAGATAACGGATGTGGTCCGCGTATCATAGATTGAGAACCCTATCAGCGTCTTGAGAGAACGCCCCATCCATGACCCAAACCAGCGAAGAAAACCTCGGGCGCATCCGCGCCGTGCTGATCGAGACCAGCCACCCCGGCAACATCGGCGCCGCGGCGCGTGCGCTCAAGACCATGGGCCTGTCGCGTCTGGAGCTGGTCGCGCCGCGTCAACGCCCGGACGCCGAGACCCTGGCCCGCGCCGCCGGCGCCGATGACCTGATCGAGCGCGCCGGCATCCACGACGACCTCGACAGCGCGCTCGAGGGCTGTCGTCTGGTGATCGGCGCCAGCGCCCGGCTGCGCAGCATCGAATGGCCGGTGCTCGACCCCGCCGAGGCCGCCGGCCGACTGCTCGCCGAGGCCGCCCACGGCGAGGTGGCGATGCTGTTCGGGCGCGAGAGCTCGGGGTTGACCAACGCCGAGCTGTCGCGCTGTCACTATCTGGTGCACATCCCCACCAACCCCGAGTTCAGCTCGCTCAACCTCGCCGCCGCGGTCCAGGTGCTCGCCTACGAACTGCGTCGCCACGCCCTCGTCGGCCGCCTCAGCGAGCACGTCGACGAGCGCCCCGATCTGGCCGACGCCGCCGACCTCGAGGGCCTCCACGGCCATCTCGCAGCGACCATGCGCGCGGTCGGCTTCGGCGACATCGAGCAGTCGCGCACCCTGCAGATCCGTCTGCGCCGGCTGTTCAACCGCGCCCGCCCCGACCGCACCGAGATCAACATCCTGCGCGGCATCCTCAGCGCCGCCCAGGGTCGCAAGCGCCCCGGGCGCGACGACCCGGCGCCAACGGAACCCGCCCCCACCGCCAAGGACACCACATGTTCAGACGACTGAGAGAGGATATCGCCTGCGTCTTCGACCGCGACCCGGCGGCGCGTACCACCTTCGAGGTGCTCACCACCTATCCCGGCATCCACGCGGTGGTGGTCCATCGCATCGCCCACGGTCTGTGGCGGCGCGAGTTCAAGTGGGCCGCACGCCTGCTCTCGAACATCGCGCGGTTGTTCACCGGGATCGAGATCCACCCCGGCGCGGTGATCGGCCGGCGCTTCTTCATCGACCACGGCATGGGCGTGGTGATCGGCGAGACGGCGGTGATCGGCGACGACTGCACCCTCTATCACGGGGTGACGCTCGGTGGCACCACCTGGGAGAAGGGCAAACGTCATCCCACCCTCGGGCGCGACGTGGTGGTCGGTGCCGGGGCCAAGGTGCTCGGTCCGATCGATATCGGCGACGGCGCGCGCATCGGCTCCAACGCCGTGGTGGTGAAGTCGGTGCCGGCCGGAGCGACCGCGGTCGGGGTGCCGGGCCGGGTCATCGAGCCGGCGCGTGATGCGGCGAGCAAGCGCCGCGCCGACACCGCCCGACGCATCGGCTTCGACGCCTATGGCGCCACCCGCGATGTCCCCGACCCGGTGGCCAACGCCATCAACCGCATGCTCGATCATATCCACCAGATGGACAGTCGCATGGAGTTGATGTCGCAGGCACTCGAGGGCCACGGCATCATGCGCCGCTTCGAGCACGAGTGCGATCTCGACGCGATGAGCATCCCCCCGGCCACCGACGGCGAGACGGACGCCGACTCGGGTCAGCGCCGACCCGAGGATGCACGCCAGCGCTGAGCGCAGTGCCCTGGCGTGGTGCGGATTAATTGATCGTAACGGTCGGGTAACGTAGAATAACCCTACACTTGTTCGCTGTATTTTCCCTTGGGTGCAACGTGAGACTGACTACCAAAGGCCGCTACGCGGTCACCGCGATGCTCGACCTGGCCATCCACCAGGGCCGGGGACCGATCGCGTTGGCCGACATCGCCCAGCGCCAGGGCATCTCGCTGTCCTACCTGGAACAGCTCTTCGCCAAGCTGCGCAAGCGTGCGCTGGTGACCAGCGTGCGCGGCCCGGGCGGCGGCTACAACCTCGCCCGTACCGCCGCCGAGATCCGCGTTGCCGAGGTGATCGCCGCGGTCGACGAGAACGTCGACACCACCCGCTGCGGCGGCGCCCACAACTGTCAGAACAATGGTCCCTGCCTGACCCACGACCTGTGGAACGACCTCAGCGACCACATCTTCGACTATCTCAACGCCATCACCCTGCAGCAGCTCGTCGACAAGCGCGAGGCCACCCAGCCGCACCCACCGACCTCCTGCGCCACCGTCGACGTCAAGCTCGACGTCTCGCGGGTCGCCGCCAACACCTGAGCAGGCGCGCAAACGCCTTGCCAGCACGCGCTCCGAGGGCCTAGGATCTGGGTGAGCCGTGCGGATGACCCCGGGCGGCGGGATGCCCGAGATCCACCCAACTGTCTTCGCCGAGTTGGACGCAGCCAAGAACCACTTCGAGCTCTTCGGATTGCCGACGAGCTTCACGGTCGACACCAACCGCCTGGCGGAGCGCTATCGTGCGCTGAGCGCCCAGGCCCGCGCCGACACCGCCCTCGCCGCCGCCTCGCCGTCGCAACTCGACGAGGCCTACCGCACGCTGCTCGACCCACTGGCGCGCGCGCGCTATCTGCTGCGCCTGCACGGGCGTGAGCTGGGGCGCGGACGGGGCAATGCCGGGCTGCTGGTCGAGCAGCTCGAGCTGCGCGAGCAGCTCCAGGAGGTGAGCAACCGCACCCGCACCGCGCTCGCCGTCTCCAGCGTGCTCACCGATCTGGCCGAGCAGAGCGCGGTACTGGCCAAGGAGCTGCGGACCCTGTTCGAGGATCCCTCGACGGACAATCTCGAACTGGCGCACGACCTGGTGCACCAGCTCGAGTTCATCGCGCTGTGCCGGCGCGACGCCGAGCAGCGCCGCGACGCGCTCCAGCGCCGGGGCTGAGCCCGACCCGCGGGCTCAGCACTGCTCCCAGGGGAGACCGTGGAAGCGCCAGCCGCCGAGGCTGCTGCGGTGATGGTGCTCGTCGAGTTCGCCCTCGAACCCCTCGCCGACGTGATAGACACGCTTGAGCCCGGCCTGGAGCAGCGCCTTGCCCGCCTCGTGCGAACGCTTGCCGCTGCGACAGATGAGGATCACCGGCGGGCACTGCTCGGTGTCGGACTCGCAGCTCGCGCCGCCGAGCAGGAGCTTGCGGATCTCGGTCTCGAAGTCCGGGTTGACGGTCCAGTCCGGCTCGTCGATCCAGGGTACGTGCACCGCGCCCTTGGGGTGACCGACGAACAGATACTCCATCGACGAGCGGATATCGACCAGGATCGCCTGGGGGTGGGAGTCGAGCATCGCCTGCGCCTGCTGCGGCGTCAGACTCTGCGGAGCAGCGTCGTGCATGGGGATTCCTCGTTGGTGGTGGGATCGCTCTTGTTATTGTGCCGCGCGCGGAGGCGCGTCCGGCTATCCTAGCGCCCTCGGGCATCACCGCCCAGCGCAAGCATCGGGAGACAGTATTGGCGACACATCGAGATCCACGACCCCCGCTGGACGTACGCATCAAGGACGCGCTGGCACGGGCGCTGATGCGACTGATGGCACGTCTGCCGCTGGCCTTCGCTCACCGTCTCGGCAACGGCCTCGGCTGGCTGGTTGCGCGCTGGCCCAACCGTCAGCGCCGCAACGCCCTGATCAACCTCGCGCTCAACTTCCCCGAGCGCGACCGCGAGCAACTGCTCGCACTGCGCGACGACACCCTGCGCGAGGTCGCCAAGACCTATTGCGAGATCGCCCATCTGTGGCTGCGCCCCGTCGAGCAGACCCTCTCGCTGGTCCGTGAGGTGCGCGGGGCGGAGCTGCTCGAGCGGCGCGACGGCAAGGGGCTGATCGTGCTCTCGCCGCACATCGGCGCCTGGGAGCTGGCCGGACTCTATCTCGCCGAGCAGGGACCGACGGCGATCTTCTACAAGCCGCAGAAGTATCTCGACGACCTGATCCGGCGCGCCCGCGGGCGCAGCGGCGCGACCCTGGCACCGATCACCGGCAAGGGCATCCGCGTATTGGTGCAGGCGCTCGAGCGCGGCGACTATGTCGGCGTCCTGCCCGACCAGGAGCCCAAGGCCGACAAGGGGGCGGTGTTCGCGCCGCTGTTCGGCATCCCCGCCTTCACCATGCTGCTGGTCAACCGCCTGGCGCGGCGCACCGGGGCGCCGGTGATCTTCATGTTCGCCGAACGGCTCGACGACCAGAGCGGCTTCCGCATCCACTGCATCCGCGCCCCCGAGGGCATCGACAGCGCCGACGACGAGGTCGCCGCGCGCGCCCTCAACCAGGGCATCGAGCAGTGTGTGCGCACCTGCCCGAACCAGTACATCTGGCCCTACAAGCGGCTCAGACGTCGCCCCGAGGGCTGGCCGAAGATCTACAGTGGCGGGCTCTCCGACGCCGAGGCGCTGGAGCAGGTGGCGCGGCTGCGCGAGCGGCACGCGGCGCTCGCCGAGGACGCGCCGCCGAGCTGAGCGGAGGCGCGGCCGGCGGCAGACCGCCGGCCGCGCGAGATCAGGACGAGATGGTGGTCGAGGCGCTCTGCGTCTGCCCCTGGTTGTCGGTCCAGGTGATCTCGATCGGATCGCCCTCGGCGCCCCCGGCAAACTTGAACGACAGATAGGGGTTCTTCGACACCCCGCCGCTCCACGAGGCGGTCATCACCACCTCCCCCTTGGCCTTGCACACCACCTCCTGGATGAAGTGCGCCGGGATCGGCTCGCCGGTCTTGCTGTCCTTGCGCAGCCCGGTCTCCATCGGGTGACTCATCAGACACTTGACCGTGGTCACGTCGTTCTTGGTCTTGGCGCGGATCTTGATATCAGACATTGGCTCTCTACCTCAGGTTATCCGTTGAGCTCGCTGCGATGGCGTCCTGTCACCCGCCGCAACCACCGATGGTCACCTTCACGCTCTTGCTGTTCTTGAAGACCTGATCGCCGACCTTGACCACGGCGGTGACATCGGCGGTCTCGGCCATCTTGATCCGGGTGGAGACGAAGGGCATGGCGTTGGGTGCGAGCTCGAAGGAGGCGATCAACGGGGTCTGATTCTTCTCGGCGAAGATCGCGATCGAGGTGACACCCTCGATATCGGCCTCGACCGTCACCGGCACCACGGCGCCGTTCTCGGCGATGTCCGGGGCCTTGATGCGGATGCGCTCGTCGCGCTCGGCGCTCTCGCTGCCGACCAGCGCCGTGAGCGCCTCGGGCATCTCCCTGGCCTTGAAGGCCGCCTCGTTCCAGTCGGCGAGTACCAGCCGGGGCGACAGCAACCCGGCACTCACCGCGATCCCGATCGAGCCTGCACTCAGCGAGCCCTTGAGCAGGATTCTGCGTTTTGCATCGATCATCAACTCTCTCCTATCGAGCATGGGTGGATGGTCTGCGGATCCGCTGGAGGAGGACCGCTGCCGGTGTTCACGACAGCGGCGCGCGGAACCTGGGTGCCCGAGTCCATCGGGCGTTGTTGTTGTCGTGCGTCGCCATCCCGGCGCCTCGAGCGAGCGGGTCGCGGGACAGCGGATATCGTGAGGAGCAGGCGCGACGCTCAGCCCAGCGGGTCGTCGCGCTCGCGCCGGTCGCGCTCCTCCTCGCGCAACGCATCGAGCCGCGCCTGGATCTGGGCGGCGTCGTGATAAGGGATATCGCGTTGCCGCAGGGCGATCTCAAGCTGGCGGATCGCCGGCTCCAGGTCGCCGAGCAGATAGAGCCGCTCGGCCCGATAGCGATGGGTCGCGGCACGGTTGCCGGACTTGAGCGCCGCCTGTTCGAGCAGGTCGTAGAGCATGACGTCGTCGGGGCGCAGCCGCGCCAGGTCCTCGAGCGCGTCGAGCGCCTGGCGCGCGCGGCCCTGCTCGAGCAGCAGTCGTGCCCGCACGGTGCCGAGCACCCAGTCGTTCGGCGAGAGCGCCAGCGACTGGGTGAGTATGCTCAGCGCCTCGTCCGAACGCCCGCGCCGCTGCGCCAGCTCGGCCTCGAGCACCACGAACTCGGGTTGGCTGGGCTGGGCCGCGAGCAGCCGGGCGAGTTCACGCTCGGCGCCGCCGTAATCACGCGCGCGCAACAGCGCCAACGCATAGCCGTAACGCTCGGCCAGCGCGTTGCGGTAGCGCCCCTCGCGCAGGGTCGCGCCGAAGTGCGCCACCGCCTGCTCGGCGCGGTCATAGGCGCGCTCGCGCAACCGCGCGCGGGTGAGATGGAAACGCAGACTATCGGGACGCTGGCGGGCGCCGAAGCGCTCGGCGCGCTGCAGCGCCTCGGCGATGCGATTGCTGGTCACCGGGTGGGTGCGGAGGAACTCGGGGGCGGCGCTGTCGTGGATCTGCCCGGCGCGCGAGAGCCGCTCGAAGAATCCGGCCATGGCGTAGGGATCGTGCCCGGCGCGCACCAGGGTGGAGATACCGATGCGATCGGCCTCCTTCTCGTTCTCGCGGGTGAAATTGATCTGGTGCTGGATCGCCGCGGCCTGGATACCGACGATCGCCGCCATCCCGGCATCGCTCGAGACCTGGGCGCCGAGGATGGCCGCGGCCACCAGCAGCGCCGTCGCCGGGACGCTGAGCCGGCTCTGGTCCTCGACCCCGCGCATCAGGTGGCGCTGGGTGACGTGGGCGATCTCGTGGGCGATCACCGCCGCCAGCTCGCTCTCGGTCTGGGCGGCGAGCACCAGTCCGGCATAGACACCGATATAACCGCCCGGACCGGCGAAGGCGTTGACCACCGGTTCGTCGATCAGAAAGAAGGTGAAACGCCGCCCCTCGGCATCCGGGTCGGCGAGCACCAGCGAGCGTCCGAGCGACTCGATATAGCTCGCCAGCAACGGATCGTCGAGCACCGCCAGACGCTCGCGCACGTGCTGCATGAAGGCCTTGCCGAGACGGGTCTCCGCGCCCTGGGTCATCACCGCATCGGCCGAACTCGAGAGATCGGGCAACTCGAAGTGCTGGGCCTGCACCGCTCCGGCACCGAGCAGGGCCGGGAGCAGCGCCGAGGCGAGCAGGCGGCGGAGGCGTGGCAGTCGACACATGGATCGCTTCATCACATAACCGACGAATCAGATCAGAAGGAGACGGCGAGGTTTCCGCCCCATCCTCGCCGACATCGCGCGTCATGTCGACGCCCGGCGACGATTGAGAATCCTCATTGCCCCGACAAACCCAACTGCGTTGTCAACTATTAGAAAACCGCTGTATTCTTAACCACCCACCGCGCGCCAACGCTGCGTATACCATGCGCGCCAGCCGCTGGCCGGGGTGGTGACGGGTGAGGACGCGGCGCCAACCGCTGCCCACCCGCCCCGCAAGCCCCGCAGCGACGGGGATCAACGTCTCTATGGAGAGGACGAGGCCGCGCGGACGACACCGGCGGCCGGCATCGAGACCCGGCCGGGCGAGCGTCCCGGCCGGGCGCCATCACGAACTAGCGCGGAGAGACTCGGACATGAATCAGTTCTACTACGACGCGGTCACCAAGATGGAACAGCTCGGCGTCGATGACGAATACATCCAGGGCTGGCAGTGCGGCTTCCTGCAGAACCCCAAGCGCGAGGAACAGCGCCTGACCGAGGCCTATGCCGCGGGCTACGACGACGGCGAGGAGAAGAACGCCGAGAACTTCGCCAACTGGGTCAGGGAGTGACCCCGGTCCGGGGCGCCAGCGCGCCCCGGACCTCTCAGTGATGACGCAGGGTGTGCAGTGGCGGGCGCACCAGCAGCGGATAGGTCGCCACCACCCCGGCCACGCCGATCAGCAGCCCCGAACCCAGCACCCCGACCGTCCACAACCAGGGGTTGAAGACGAACGCGATGCCGAAGAGCTGCTCGGCGAGCAGCCAGCCGATGCCCTCGGCGAACACCGAGGCGAGCAGACCGGCGAGCAGACCGGCGACGACGAACTCCACCGCCAGCGCACCGAGCAGCCGCGCCCGTCCCACCCCGAGGGTGCGCAGGATGGCGTGCTCGACACGACGGTCCTCCAGGCTCGCCTGGATCCCCGCATACATCACCAGCAGCCCCGCGGCGAGGGTGAAGAGGAACACGTACTCCACCGCCAGCACCCCGCGATCGACCACCTGACGCACCTGCTGGAGCAGCGCGTCGACATCGAGCAGGGTGAGGTTGGGGAAGCGGCGCACCAGCTCGACGAGCAGCGACTCGTCGCTCGCCGGGACATGGAAGCTGGTGATATGGCTTGCCGGCTCGTCACCGAGCAACGCCGGCGAGGCGATGACGAAGAAGTTGACGTTGAAGCTGTCCCACTGCACCTCGCGCAGGCTGGTCACCGGGGCCGCGACCTCGCGCCCCGCGACCATGAAGGCGATCTCGTCGCCGAGCGAAATGCCCAGGGTCTCGGCCAGATCGCGCTCGACCGAGAACTGCGGCGGCGCAGCGGCATCCTGCCACCAGGCACCGGCGACGATACGATTGTCCGCGCCCAGCCGGGTACCGTAGCTGAGGTTGAACTCGCGCGTGGCGAGCCGCTCGGCGCGCGGATCGGCATAGTCCGAGGGCGCCACCGCGCGATCGTTGATCCGCACCAGCCGGCCCCGGATCATCGGGTCGAAGGCGACGTCCTCGATGCCCTGCGCGGCGAGCAACGTCCGCATCGGCTCGACCTGCTGCGGCTGGATGTTGATCGCGAACTGGTTCGGCGCCCCCGGCGGCAGACTCTCGCGCCAGCCCTGCAACAGATCGACCCGCACCACCGCGAGCAGCAGCAGCGCGAGGATGCCGACCCCGAACCCGGTGATCTGCAGCACCGCGCCGCCGGGACGGCGGGTCAGCGCCGCCAGCCCGAGCCGCCACAGCCCGCGGCTGCGCCCGGCGAGCAGCGCCGCCAGCCGCACCAGCGCGAGCACCGCGACCACCAGACAGACCAGCGCCGCGGCCAGCCCGGCGAGCAACTTCCAGGCGAGCGCGAACTCGCCGGCCTGCCACAACACCAGGGCCGAGAGCGCCAGCGCCGCCAGCACCACGGCCAGCGCCACCGAGCCGCGCGGCGCGCCGAGGTCACGACGCAGCGCGCGCAGCGGCGAGACCTGGGCGAGCTGCAGCAGCGGCGGCAGCGCGAAGCCGAGCAGGGTCACCAGCCCGGTGCCCAGGCCCACCAGCAGCGGCGACCAGGAGGCGGCCGGCAGCGCGGTGCCGAACCAGTCGCTGAACACCGCCAGCAGCCCGGCCTGGGCGATCCAGCCGAGGGCGGTGCCGAGCAGACTCGCGGCCAGCCCGAACATCACCAACCGCAACACGAATACCCGCATCAGCAGGTGTCGGCGGGCGCCGAGACAGCGCATCACCGCCACCGCATCGATCTGGCGTCCGACCAGGCGGTGACTGGCCAGGGCGATCGCCGCCCCGGCCACCAGCAGGGTGCTGAGGCTGGCGAGGTGGAGGAAGCGCGAGGCACGCTCGACGGCATTGGCGAACTCGGGTCGCGCCGCGCTCGCGGTGAGCAGCTCGAACCCCGCGGTCTCGGCACGCGATCCGGCCCAGGCGGCATAGTCGGCGACCGCGTCCTCGGGGCCGGCGAGCAACAGCCGATGGGTGGCGCGACTGGCCGGGCCGAGCAGCCCGGTGGCGGGCAGGTCGGCAGCGTTGAGCAGCACCCGCGGGGCGAGATTGAACAGCCGACCGCCGGCATCCGGCTCATAGGCGAGGATGGCGCCGATGCGCAGGTCCGTCTCGCCGAGCGTGAGAGGGTCGCCGACCTGCAGCTCGAGCAGGCGCAGCAGGCGCGACTCGATCCACAGCTCGCCGGCCGGCGGTCCCTGCTCGCGCGGCTGCTCGGCGGCGGCGAAATCGGCGCGCACCCGCAACTGGCCGCGCAGCGGATAACCCGGCTCGACCGCCTTGGCCTGCACCAGCTGCGGCCCGTCGGACCCCAGCACCACCGAGCGGAACTCGACGGTCGCGGCACTGACCAATCCCTGCGACTCGGCGCGATCGCGCCAGGCCGCGGGTGGCGCATCACTGCCCTCGAGTACCAGATCGGCGGCCAACAGCTCGCCGCCCTGACGCGCCATGCCCGCCTCGATGCGACTGGCGAAGAAGCCGACGGCGGTCACCGCCGCCACCGTCAGCACCAGCGCGGCGGTGAGCAGGTAGAGTTCGCCGCTGCGCCAGTCCTGGCGCAACAGCCGCAGTCCGATCCGCCAGGCCTTCATGCCAGGGCCTCCAGGCGGCCCTCGCGCATCGCCAGGCGGCGATCGCAGCGTGCGGCCAGCCCCGGATCGTGGGTGACCAGCACCAGCGCGGCACCGGCCTCGGCGCGCAGCTCGAACAGCAGCTCGATGATCTGCTCGCCGGTGGCCTGGTCGAGATTGCCGGTCGGCTCGTCGGCGAACAGCACCGCCGGGCGCGGTGCATAGGCGCGGGCGATCGCCACCCGCTGCTGCTCGCCGCCGGAGAGCTGGCGCGGATAGTGACCGGCGCGCGCGCCCAGCCCGACCCGCGCCAACGCCTCGTCGGCGCGCGCGGCGGCATCCGGGGTATCGGTCAGCTCCAGCGGCAGCAGCACGTTCTCGCGCGCGGTGAGCGTCGGCAGCAGCTGGAAGTTCTGGAACACGAAGCCGACCCGGCCGCTGCGCAGCTCGGCGCGACCGTCCTCGTCGAGCGCGCCGAGCGGCTCGCCGCACAGCCACACCTCGCCGCTGCTGGCGCGGTCGAGCCCGGCGAGCAGCCCGAGCAGGGTCGACTTGCCCGACCCCGAGGCGCCGAGGATGGCCAGCGCCTCGCCGGCGCCGACCTCAAGCTCCAGCCCCTCGAGGATGGTCAAGCCACCAGCGGGGCCGGTAACATGTTTATCCAGTCCCACCGCCTTGGATACGGTCTGACTCCGTTGCACTGACATGATCCGTCTACTCCTGATTGCTGCTCTGTCGCTGTGTGCCCCCCTCACCCTGGCCGCCACGCCGACCCTGCTGGTGCTCGGCGACAGCCTGAGCGCCGGTTATGGCATCGACCGCGAGCGGAGCTGGGTGCGGCTGCTCGAACAACGTCTCGAGCAGGAGGCGCTGGCCTATCGTACGGTCAACGCGAGCGTGTCCGGGGAGACGACGGCGGGCGGCCTGACGCGGTTGCCGGCACTGCTCGAACGCCACCGCCCGGCGGTGGTGATCATCGAGCTCGGCGCCAATGACGGGTTGCGTGGGTTGAGCCTGGAGCGACTGCACGCCAATCTCGACGCGCTCATCACCCAGACGCAGGCGAGCGGCAGCCGCGTACTGTTGCTCGGCGTGCGACTGCCGCCGAACTACGGTGCGGTCTACACCGATCGCTTTCAAGCGGTGTTCCGCGAGGCCGCCGCCGCACACGCGGTCCCGCTGGTGGCGGAGATGCTGCGCGGCATCGCCGAGGATCGCGCGCTGATGCAGGCCGACGGACTGCACCCCACGGCCGCCGCCCAGGCGCGCATCCTCGACAACGTCTGGCCGACGTTACACCCGCTGCTCGTCCCGCCGCGACACTGATCCCGAAGGGCCAGCGCCATTCATCACCCTTCTTTCAAGACCAGGAGAGCGCCATGCATCGCGTCACCATCGTCGGGTCGGGCTTCGCCGCCCTGACCGCCATCCAGCAGTTGCGCAAGTCGAACCCCGATGTCGAGATCACCCTGGTCAGCCCCGCGGCCGAGTTCGTCTATCTGCCCGGCCTGATCTGGGTGCCGCCGGGGCTGCGTCGGGGCGAAGACCTGCGCATCGACCTGACCCGCTTCCTGCAACGCATGCGGGTGCGCCACGTCGCCGCCGAGGCCACCGGCCTGAGCCACTGCGGGCGCACCCTGGAGACCACCCAGGCACCGATCAACAACGACGGGCTGATCATCGCCAGCGGCGGACGCTTCCTCAAGAAGCTGCCCGGCATCGAGCACGCCATCACGCCCTGCGAGGGCATCGCCGCGGCCGAGCGCATCCGCGAGCGCATCCGCGCCATGGACGGCGGCACCATCGCCCTGGGCTTCGCCGGCAACCCCAAGGAGCCGAGCGCGATGCGCGGCGGGCCGATGTTCGAATTCCTCTTCGGACTCGACAACCA
Source organism: Marichromatium sp. AB31 (assembly GCF_003718685.1). Lineage (NCBI taxonomy): Bacteria > Pseudomonadati > Pseudomonadota > Gammaproteobacteria > Chromatiales > Chromatiaceae > Marichromatium > Marichromatium sp. AB31. The sequence continues at coordinate 28,904 of NZ_RHFI01000005.1, forward strand.
GCTGCGCCAGGAGGGCCGGCGCGAACGCTTCGAGCTGGTGTTCTTCACCCCGGCGCCGCGCCCCGGCAACCGGCTCGGTCCCAAGGCGGTCGAGGGGCTGCTCGCGGAGATGCGCCGCCGTGACATCCGCACCCATCTCGGTCACAAGCTCAAGGGCTTCTCCGAGCACGGGGTGAGCACCGAGGGCGGCGACTTCGCCGCCGACCTGATCCTGTTCATGCCGGGGATGACCGGCAACACCTGGTTCGACAACACCGAGCTGCCGCGCTCGCCCGGCGGACTGATCGAGGCCGAGCGCACCTGTCGCGTGCCGGGTTACGACCGGGTCTATGTCGCCGGCGACTCGGGCAGCTTCCCGGGACCTGAGTGGATGCCCAAGCAGGCGCACATGGCCGACCTGCAGGCGCGCACCGCGGCGCGCAACCTGCTCGCCGAGTTCGCCGGTCAGACACCGACCGAGACCTTCCGCGTCGAGCTGCTCTGCATCGTCGACGCCAATCGCGACGGCATGCTGGTGGCGCGTAACGAGCGCTTCAACCTGGTGCTACCGAGCCTGCGGATCTTCCACTGGCTCAAGCGCTTCTTCGAGTGGAACTATCTGCGCCGCTTCCGTTGAGGGCGACGGGCGCCGGGGGAACGGCGCCGGAAGGGATCAGCTGAGGAACACGGGGCCGGCACATGCCGGCCCCGTCGCGTTCAGGGCCGCACCTCGGCCCCGGCGCCCTCCTTCTCGGGCGGCAGCAGGTCGGTCTTGTTCAACCCCATCCACACCACCGCCGCGGTGGCGACATAGATCGAGGAGTAGGTACCGACCACCACGCCGATGATCAGCGCCAGCGAGAAGCCGCTGATCACCTCGCCACCGAGCATGTAGAGCGCGACCAGCACCAGCAGCGTGGTGCAGGAGGTGACCACGGTGCGCGAGAGCGTCTGACCGATCGAGGCGTTGATGATCTCGGTCACCGTGCCCTTGCGCATCTTGCGGAAGTTCTCGCGCACCCGGTCGAAGACCACGATGGTGTCGTTGAGCGAGTAGCCGATCACCGCCAGCACCGCCGCCAGCACCGTCAGGTCGAAGCTGATCTGGAACAGCGAGAACACGCCGAGCACGACGATCACATCGTGCACCAGCGCCACCACCGAGCCGACGGCGAAGCGCCACTCGAAACGCAGCGCGACATAGATGAGGATGCCGATCAGCGAGAACAGCACCGCCAGTCCACCCTGCTCGCGCAGCTCCTCGCCGACCTGGGGTCCGACGAACTCCACCCGTCGCAGATCCACTTCGCCTGCGGCGGCGGCGCTCAACGCCTGGAAGACGCGATCGCTGAGTTGGGCGCTCGTCCCCTCGTCGTCGCTCCCCGGCGCGAGCCGGATCAGCACGTCCTGACGCGAGCCGAAGTGCTGCACCGTGGCGCCGACGAAACCGCCGGCCTCGAGCGCCCCGGTGACCTCAGCGAGTTCGGTCGGGGTCTCGTAGCCGACCTCGATCACGGTACCGCCGGTGAAGTCCAGCCCGAAGTCGAAGCCGCGTAGCAGCATCGACAGCAGTGCGATCACCAGCACCGCGCCGGAGACGATCGCGGCTGCACGCCGCATGCCCATGAAGTCGATGTTCAGGGTCTTGGCCATAGCCTTGTTGCGCATGCCGATCTCCTCAGATGGCCAGTTTCTTGACGTTACGACGGCCATAGATCAGGTTGATCATGGCGCGCGAGCCGAGGATGGCCGTGAACATCGAGGTGACGATACCGATGAACAGGGTCACGGCGAAGCCCTTGACCGGGCCGGTACCGAAGCTGAACAGCACCACGGCGGCGATCAGGGTGGTGACATTGGCATCGACGATGGTCGAGAGCGCCTTGTCGTAGCCGGCGCGGATGCTCGCCTGCGGCGTGCTGCCGTTGCGGATCTCCTCGCGGATACGCTCGAAGATCAGCACGTTGGCATCGACCGCCATGCCCACGGTGAGCACGATGCCGGCGATGCCCGGCAGGGTCAGGGTCGCCTGCAGCAGCGAGAGCACCGCCACGATCATCACCAGGTTGACCACCAGCACCAGGTCGGCGACCAGACCGAACACCCGGTAGTAGAGCGCCATGAACAGCGCCACCAGACCGAGACCGATCATCACCGAGCGGAAGCCCTGGTCGATGTTGTCCTGACCCAGGCTGGGACCGATGGTGCGCTCCTCGACGATCTGGATCGGCGCGGCCAGCGCGCCCGAGCGCAGCAGCAGCGCGGTGTTGTGCGCCTCCTCGCTGCTGTCGAGCCCGGTGGTCTGGAAGCGGCGCCCGAAGGGTTCGCGGATGGTGGCGACGCTGATCACCTCCTCGACCTTGTGGGTGCGCTTGACCGGCTCGCCGTCGACCATCTCGGTGGTGGTGCGGTTCTCGATGAACACCACCGCCATCGGCTTGCCGACGTTCTCGGTGGTCACATCGCGCATCCGCCGCGCGCCCTGGCCGTCGAGGTTGACGAACACCGCCGGGGAGCCGCTCTGACCGTCGAAGCCTGCAGAGGCGTCGGTGATCTGGTCACCGGTGACGATCACCCGGCGCTTGAGCAGGATCGGCACGCCGTCGCGATCGCGATAGAGCCGGCTACCCACCGGCACCCGCCCGGAGACGGCATCGGCGACGCTGTGCTCGGTGTCGACCAGACGGTACTCGAGGGTCGCGGTGGCGCCGAGGATCTCCTTGAGCCGACCCGGGTCCTGGGCGCCGGGGAGCTGCACGACGATGCGCCGCTCGCCCTGACGGGCGATGCTCGGCTCGGCCACGCCGAGGGCGTTGACGCGGTTGCGCAGGGTGGTGATGTTCTGCTTGAGGGCGAAGTCCTTGATCTGCTCCTGCTCGGCCGGCTGCAGCACGGCACGGATCAGATAGGTGCCGCCCTGCTCGGCGCTGGAGAGCGCGAGGGCGCGGAATTCACGCCCGAGCAGCTTGTCGGCCGCGGCACGCGCCTCCTCGTCCTTGAACTTGACGAGGATCTCGCCACCGTCGCGCAGCACGGTCAGGTAACGCACCTTGTGCTCGCGCAACTGGGCGCGGATATCGCCGACATAGCGCTCGAGCGCCTGATCGAGCGCGCTCTCCATGTCGACGTCGATGACCACATGGATACCGCCACGCAGGTCGAGTCCGAGCGACATCGGGTTGAGCCCGAGCGCGCGCATCCACCCCGGCAGATCGGCCGAGAGGGTCAAGGCGGTGCGATACTGCTCGGCGAGGGTGCGCTCGATCGCCTCCTGACCGGCCAGCTGTTCACCGGAGAGGGCGAAGCGCGCGAGCAGCCGACCGTCCTCGCTCAGCTCGACGTCCTTGTAGGGCACCCCGGCGTTGTCGAGCACGGCGCGCACCTCGTCGACGCTCGTCTCGGTCACCTCGGCGCCGCGCGCGGCGGTGATCTCGATCGAAGGGTCCTGGGAGAACAGGTTCGGCATCGCCAACAACAGGCCGAGCAGGACCACGCCCAGGATCAGTAGATTCTTCCACAGGGGGTATCGGTTCATTGCATGTCCAAGTGCAAGGGCATTGGGGATGCCACTGCGCGCAACGGAAAAACGGGGACGCGGATCGGACACCGATCCAGGGCTGGGGGTGTGATCCGCGAGATGGGTCGGACACGATGACGCCCGAGGCCGCGACCGGCCTCGGGCGTCCGCACGATCTTAGAGATCCTTCAGCGTGCCCTTGGGCATCACCGACTCGACGGCCTGGCGACGCGCCTTGATCTGAACGCCATCGGCGATCTCGATCAGGATGAAGTTCTCGCCGAGATCGGCGATGCGCCCGGCGATGCCGCCGAGGGTCACGATCTCATCGCCCTTGGCCAGGGCCTCGACCATCTTGCGGTGTTCCTTCTGTCGCTTCGCCTGCGGACGGATCAGCAGGAAGTAGAAGACGACGGCGAACAGCACCAGAGGCAGCAGGGCCATGAAGGGGTCGCCGCCAGCAGCGGCCGCTTCGCCCTGGGCGAAGGCGTCGGAGATAAAGAAGCTCATATCGGTTCCTTCGGCGTTTGGATCGATCTCACCCGATCCAGTGGATGTGGAAACGGACCGACGCGGCCTGGACCGCGCGATCGCGGGAATTCCAGCGCGCGATTATCGCACAGCGCCGGCCAAGATACAGCGTCGCCACCGACCGCACCGGCGAGGCGTGTGCACGATGGCGCGGCACGCCATCAATCCGCCAGGCCGCGCAGCGCCTTGAATTCGGCGACGAACTCGGCCAGCCGTCCAGCGGCGATGGCCGCACGCAGCCCGGCCATCAGCTCCTGGTAGTAGTGCAGATTGTGGATCGTGGCCAGACGCGAGCCGAGGATCTCCTTGCAGCGATCGAGATGGTGGAGATAGGCGCGACTGTAGTGGCGACAGGTGTAGCAGCTGCACTCGGGATCGAGCGGGCGCTCGTCGGTGCGGTGCGCGGCATTGCGGATCTTGATGGTGCCGTGCCGGGTGAACAGATAGCCGTTGCGCGCGTTGCGTGTCGGCATCACGCAGTCGAACATGTCGACCCCGCGACAGACCGCGGCGACGATATCCTCCGGGGTGCCGACCCCCATCAGATAGCGCGGGTGATCGACCGGCAGCTTGTCGGAGAGGAAGTCGAGCACCCGCAGCCGGTCGGCCTCGGGCTCGCCGACCGACAGTCCGCCGATGGCATAGCCGTCGAAGCCGATGCGCATCAGGCCTTCGAGCGAGTCGGCGCGCGGCCCCTCGTGCATGCCGCCCTGGACGATACCGAACAGTGCCGCGGGGTTGTCGCCGTGGGCCTCGCGCGAGCGCGCCGCCCAGCGCAGCGACAGCTCCATCGAGGCGCGCGCCTGGGCCTCGTCGGCCGGATACGGGGTGCACTCGTCGAAGATCATCACGATATCCGAGCCGAGCTCGCGCTGCACCTGCATCGACACCTCAGGGCTCATGAACACCCGACTGCCATCGACCGGGGAGCGGAAGTGCACCCCCTCCTCGGTGATCTTGCGCAGCTCGCCGAGGCTGAACACCTGGAAGCCGCCCGAGTCGGTGAGGATGGGTCGCTCCCAGTGCATGAAGTCGTGCAGGTCGCCATGACGGCGGATCACCTCGGTGCCGGGGCGCAGCATCAGGTGGAAGGTGTTGCCGAGCACGATCTCGGCGCCGAGCTCGCGCAGCTCCTCCGGGCTCATCGCCTTGACCGTGCCATAGGTGCCCACCGGCATGAACGCCGGGGTCTCGACCGTGCCACGGGGGAAGTGCAGCCGGGCACGCCGCGCCAGCCCGTCGCGGGCGAGCAGTTCGAATTCCATCAGGTTCTCCTCGGGATTGTCAGGGGACGAGCCGGCCCACCACCTCGGCCAGATCGGTCGCGCGCCAGCCCGGCGGCGCCAGGCCCTCGGGCCAGGGACGCAGGTCGCGATCGATCCAGGCCGCGCGCAGCCCGCAGGCGCGCGCCGCGGCGACGTCGCGCTCGGGGTCGTCGCCGAGGTGCAGCGCCTCCTCGGGACGACAGCCGGCAAGCGCCAGAGCACGCTCGAAGAGCGCCGGATCGGGCTTGGCCGCGCCGACGTCGACGGCATTGAGCGAGTGCGCGAACAGCCCGCGCAACGGGGTGGCCTGCACCTCGGCATTGCCGTTGGTCAACGAGATCAACCGATAGTGCCGTCCGAGCATACGCAGCGCCGGGATCACGTCGGGATAGGGCGTGACCCGGTTGCGATGATCGAGGAACAGACGCAGTCCGGCCTCGGCCAGCCCCACCCGATAGCCGTGACGGGCGAGCAGCAGACGCAGCGAGCGCAACCGGATCTCGCCGAGATCATGGGCGTGATGCGGCAGGCGCTCGGCGAGCCGCTGGCGATGACGGCGCAGCGCGGTGATGTCGTGGGCCTCGGCCAGGCGTGGCGCCACCGCACGCAACCAATCGTGGAGCGCGCGCTCGGCCCCCTCGATCACCGGCTTGCAGGGCCAGAGGGTATCGTCGAGATCCAGGGTGATGAGACGCAGCGGCGGAACGGACATGCGGTGACCGGCGATCCTAAAGCTCCATTGTGCCCGTAATCGACAGCGCGCTCCAGACGCCGCGGCCAGCGGCCAGCGGCCAGCGGCCAGCGGCCAGCGGCCAGCGGCCAGCGGCCAGAAGATTGCACCGCGAAGGCGCGAAGCGCGCAAAGGGGTTTGGATAGGCAAGACTCCAACGCCGACGCGGGGCATCACTGGAGGCTGTCAGCTGGCGGCTGGCGGCTGATCGCTGGAAGCCCTTCTCACTCTTTGCGCCCTTTGGGCCTTTGCGGTTCAAACTTCCTGGCGGCTGGCGGCTGGCGGCTGGCGGCTGGCGGCTGGCGGCTGGCGGCTGGCGGCTGGCGGCTGGCGGCTGGCGGCTGGAAGCCCTTCTCTTCTTCGCGCCCTTTGGGCCTTTGCGGTTCAAACTTCCTGGCGGCTGGCGACGCCCTACGCGAGCAGCGCGCGATGGCGTTGACGCAGCTTGGCGAGCTTGGGGTCGATCACCGCCTGGCAGTAGGGCTGCCGGGGGTGGCGGCGGAAGTAGCCCTGGTGCTCGGGTTCGGCCGGGTGGAAGGTCGGCGCCGGGGTGAGTTCGGTGACGATGGGATTGGGCCAGAGTCCGGCGGCATCGAGCCGGGCGATCATCGCCGCGGCCTGCTCGCGCTGCGCCTCGCCGTGATGGAAGATCACCGAGCGGTACTGGGTGCCGACATCGGCGCCCTGACGGTTGCGCGTGGTCGGGTCATGGAGGGTGAAGAACACCTCGAGCAGGGTCTCGTAGCCGATCACCGTCGGATCGAATCGCACCTGCACCACCTCCGCATGACCGGTATCGCCACGACAGACATCGCGGTAACTCGGTTGCTCCAGCGCACCGCCGGCATAGCCGGAGACCACCGTCTCCACGCCGCGCAGCCGCTCGAATCCCGCCTCCAGACACCAGAAGCAACCGCCTCCCAGTGTCGCCGTCTCGTGCTGCATGCTGTCTCCTCCGGCGATCGCCATGTCGTTGAGCCTTCCCGGCAGGGACCGGGCTCTCGGCCCAGAGATTGCGACGACCGGGTGGATGGACAAGGCCGGCGCCACCCCGAACGCGACCGCCCCCTGCCCGCCGGTCGGTTGCCGACTGATGGATATCAATGCGCCGCCACTACCTCATGACCGCATGCTTGACCTCGACATCTCGCTATCGGTCAAAAAAGACGTGGCTGGCGCCAGATTAGGCCCCAGAGCGGCCTTGACAAGAAAAACATTAATTAAGAAACTTATGATGTACTAAAGCTGGGGCTTTGGTGCATCCTTCAACCTCCTTTGGTGGTAATGATTTGAAGCGCGGCTCACCGCCGCGCTTTTTTTATGTCTCGCGCCCGGCCAGCAACCGCAGCCCATGCGGCAACTCGCCGGGATCGACCCGGGCACCGACCAGCAGCACATCGATCGTGCGTTCGGCGGCGAGCCAGTCGCGCTCGGCACCACCCGGCGCGAACCCGCGCCGCTCGGCCAGATAGTAGGCCGCCTCGGCGATCATCCGCCGTCTCCGCGCCGCACCCTCCCCTGCAACCTCTTGCATCGCATGCCTCCTCGCATCGGTTCGGTAACACCTGCACGGCACAATCCTGCCTCGACACCGTCTCGACGGGATGACGACCGGCGGGCCAAGCCGCTTGCAGCGCCGTCGTGACGGCGCGATGCTTCATACACGAAACGAAGCAAATAACGCCATCCACACTCTTGCAGAGGACCGACATGGCCGCCCCCAAGCTCTCCCTGTCACGTCGCATCCGACTCGCCCTGAAGCAGGCCTGGCGCACCCTCGGCGACTCGCAACCCGTCGCCGAACCAGACGCACAGCGCAAGCACGATGAAGGCGATCGGCGAGATGCGCAAGAGGCCGCGCTACAGCTGCTCGCACTGTTCCAGCGCGAGGGTCGTCTGGTCGATTTCCTGCAGCAGGACATCACCGCCAGCGACGACGCGACGCTTGGCGCCGCAGCGCGAATCGTGCACACAGGGTGTCGCCGAGTGCTCGACGAGCACCTGCCGCTCGCCCCGATCTGCCAAGCGCCCGAGGGCGCCCGCATCACCCTCGAGCCCGGCTTCGACGCCAACCGGCTGCACCCGAGCGGTGCGCTGCTCGGCAGCCCACCCTTCACCGGCACCCTGATACACCCCGGCTGGGAGGTGCGCGCAGTCCGCCTGCCCGAGCCCGTCGCGGGTCACGACCCACGCATCATCGCCGCGGCGGAGGTGGAGCTGTGAGCACCCCGCGCCATGCCGTCGGCATCGATCTCGGCACCACCCATTGCGCCCTCTCCTGGATCGACGCCGACAACAGCGAAGGCGAGCGGATCGCGCAGCACCAGCTGACGATCCCGCAACTGACCGCCCCCGGCACCCTGGAGGCAGGCGCGCTGCTGCCCGCCTTCCTCTATCTGCCGCACCGCGACGAGCTCGCCGCCGGCGCGCTCACCCTGCCCTGGCCGGCCGCGCCGAGCCCGATCGCCGGCGCGCTGGCCCGTGCGCTCGGCCTCGCCACCCCGATCCGGCTGGTGGCGAGCGCGAAGAGCTGGTTGTGTCACCCCGAGGTCGATCGCGAGGCGCCGATCCTGCCGCTCGAGGCCCCGGACGAGGTCGAGCGGATCTCGCCGCTGGCCGCGACCATGCAGTATCTCGCCCATCTGCAGGCGGCCTGGGACAGCGCCCACCCCAGGGACCCGCTCGCCGCCCAGGCGCTGACCATCACCGTCCCCGCCTCCTTCGATCCGGCCGCGCGCGAGCTCACCGCCGCCGCGGCGCGCGCCGTCGGACTCGACGACTTCACCCTGCTCGAGGAGCCGCAGGCGGCACTCTACAGCTGGATCGCGGCAAGCGCCGGCGGCTGGCGCGAGCAGGTCGCGGTCGGCGACCTGATCCTGGTGATCGACGTCGGCGGCGGCACCACCGATCTCTCGCTGATCGCCGTCGACGCGCGCGAGGGCGCGCTCGAACTGACCCGGGTCGCGGTCGGCGAGCACATCCTGCTCGGCGGCGACAACATGGACCTCGCGCTCGCCCACCGGCTGCGCGCCAAGCTCGCCGCCGCCGGGGTCGAACTCGACCGCTGGCAGCTCCAGCAGCTCACCCACGGCTGTCGCGACGCCAAGGAGGCACTGTTCGGCGACCCCGCGCTGGAGCGCCTGCCGGTAGTCCTGGCCAGCCGCGGCGCGCGCCTGGTCGGCGCCAGCATCCGCACCGAGCTGACCCGCGCAGAGCTCGAGGAGACCCTGGTCGAGGGCTTCTTCCCCGAGGTCGCGGCCGACAGCCACCCCCAGGGTCGCGCCCGCGCCGCGCTCACCCGGGTCGGGCTGCCCTATGCGCAGGACCCGGCGATCACCCGTCACCTGGCCGCCTTCCTCACCCGCCACCGCGAGGCTGCAGCGCCCGCCGCGACGCTCGCGCGACCGACGGCGGTGCTGTTCAACGGCGGGGTGTTCAAGGCCGAGGCGTTGCGCGAGCGGGTGATGGCCGTGCTTGCCGCCTGGTTGGCGCCGACCGGCGCGCCGCCACCGCGCCAGCTCACCGCCACCGATCTCGATCTCGCCGTCGCCCGTGGCGCCGCCTTCCACGCCCATGCCCGTCGCCACGGCGGGGTGCGGATCCGCGGCGGGACCTCACATGCCTACTATGTCGGTGTCGAGGGCGCGGCCCCGGCGGTACCCGGGATCGAGCCGGAGCTTGCCGCGCTCTGTCTGGTCCCGCTCGGGCTGGAGGAGGGCTCGCCCGCAGCGGCGCCAGATCAGGAGTTCGGCCTGGTGGTCGGCGAGCCGGTGCGCTTTCGCTTCTTCGGCGCCGACCTCAGAGGCGATGACCGCGTCGGCGACCTGCTCGAGGAATGGTCGCCGGATGAATTGAGCGAACTCGAGGAGGTCCAGGTCACCCTCACTGCGCACCGCCACCGCCCCGGCGAGGTGGTCGCGGTGCGACTGCAGGCGGCAGTGACCGAGACCGGCACCCTGGAGCTGACCGCACTGCCGAGCGGCGGTGGCGATGAGCGCTGGGCGGTGGCCTTCGATACCCGCGGTCGCCACACCCGGCGTTAGGCGCCACCCGCACCCGAGACGATAAGGGGTACACTGGATGCGTCGCGCCCCAGGGTCGCGAACCGCGCGCAACGACAGCAGCAGGAACCGAGTCGATGGCGAAACAGCCCACGGGATCGAAAACCAAGCCCAGCACCCGGCGGCGCCGCAGCGCGGCCAAGGACACGGTCGGGACCAACCCGCCGCCGACGCCGCAGACCACCGAGTCACCGATCTCGTCGGAGACGGCCAGCGCTGCGCCTGTCCCCCAGGAGCGTCCCACCACGCAATCAAGACTCGAGCCGGAGCAGCCGGAGCAGCCGGAGCAGCCGGAGCAGCCGGAGGCTAGCCCGGTGGTGGCGCAGCCGCCAGCCCGTGAGGCTCCCGCGCCGTATCCCGAGTCCGAGCCCCCTCCCCCGGCCGCGCCGGCGCGCCCCGGGCTGTTCGTGGTCCATGTCACCCCGGAGCTGGCCACCGTGGCCAAGGTCGGCGGGCTGGCCGACGTGGTCTTCGGACTCAGCCGCGAGTTGGCGATCCGCGGCAACCATGTCGAGATCGTGCTGCCGAAGTACGCCTCGATGCGCTACGACCAGATCTACGACCTGCACGAGGTCCACCGCGACCTGTGGGTGCCCTGGTACGACGGGGCGATCCATTGCAGCGTCTATTTCGGCTTCGTCCACGACCGCAAGTGCTTCTTCATCGAGCCGCACTCGGGCGACGACTTCTTCGATCGTCCGGCGATCTACGGCTATCCCGACGACGTGCTGCGCTATGCCTTCTTCTCGCGCGCGGCCATCGAGTTCCTCTGGCAGAGCGGCAAGCACCCCGACGTGATCCACTGCCACGACTGGCAAACCGCGCTGTTGCCGGTCTATCTCTACGAGTTCTATCAGCGTCTGGGGATGACTCACCCCCGGGTCTGTTTGACCATCCACAACTTCGCCCATCAGGGCGTGGTCGACGGCGAGCTGCTGCGCGCCACCGGGCTGCAGCACCCCGCGCGCTTCCATCACCACGACCGTCTCGGCGACCCGCGCTACCCGGGCATGCTCAACCTGCTCAAGGGCGGCATCGTCTATTCCAACTTCGTCACCACGGTCTCGCCGCGCTATGCCTTCGAGACCAAGGACCAGGGACAGGGCTTCGGTCTCGAAGGCGTGCTCCACGCCCACCAGATCAAGTACGGCGGGGTGGTCAACGGCATCGACTACGACCTCTGGAACCCCGAGATCGACCGCCACATCCCGGCGCGCTACTGCATCGAGACCATCGAGACCAAGTACGACGACAAGCGCGCGCTGCGCCAACGGCTGATGCTCGCCGACAACGAGAAGGCGATCGTCGCCTTCATCGGCCGGCTCGACCCGCAGAAGGGGCTCGAGCTGGTGCGTCACGCGATCTTCTACACCCTCGAGCGCGGCGCCCAGTTCGTGCTCCTCGGCTCCAGTCCGGACCCGGCGATCAATGCCGACTTCTGGGGGCTCAAGCGGATGCTCAACGACAGCCCCGACTGTCATCTCGAGATCGGCTTCGACGAGGAGTTGGCGCACCTGATCTATGCCGGCGCCGACATGATGCTGGTGCCCAGCCGCTTCGAGCCCTGCGGGCTGACCCAGATGATCGCGCTGCGCTACGGCACCATCCCGGTGGTGCGCGCCGTCGGCGGACTGGCCGATACCGTGTTCGACAAGGATCACGCCGCCCGCCCGCTGCACGAGCGCAACGGCTATGTGTTCAACGACTACGACCACGCCGGGCTGGAATCGGCCCTGGGCCGGGCGATCGCCTGTTACCACGACTATCCCGGTGACTTCCGCGCGCTGATGCACAACGCGATGCGTACCGACTATTCCTGGAACCGTCCCGGCCAGGACTATCTCAACATCTACGACTACATTCGTAACGGCTGAGGTCGGCGGCCATCAGCAGCCTGTGGCGAGTAAGGATCATGCGATGAAGCTCTACAACCTCTTCCCCCGGCTCTGTGGCCCTCTCGATGAATGGACGCCCCATCTCGAGCGTGCCGCCGACCTCGGCTTCGACTGGGTGTTCGTCAACCCCATCCAGAAACGCGGCCGCTCCGACAGTCTCTACTCGATCACCGACTACTTCGCCATCAGCCGCGACTTCCTCCGTCCCGGCTCGCGCACCCCGCACAAGCGTCAGGTCCGCGCCATGATCAGCGAGGCCGAGCACCTCGGCATGCGGGTGATGATCGATCTGGTGATCAACCACTGCGCGATCGACTCCAGACTGGTGCGCAATCACCCGGAGTGGTTCGTGCGCGAGGGACAGCGAGTGGCCAACGCCGCCTGCATCGAGGCCGACGGCACCCGGGTGGTGTGGGAGGATCTGGCGCAGTTCGACTGGCATAACACCAGCGATCGCGAGGGGCTGTTCGGCTACTGTCTGGAGGTGGTCGAGCACCTGATCGCGCTCGGCTTTCGCGGCTTCCGCTGCGACGCCGCCTATCAGGTCCCGGCGGCGGTCTGGCACCGACTGATCGAGCACGTCCAGCGCGATCACCCCGAGGTGGTATTCGTCGCCGAGACCCTCGGCTGTTCGCCCGACCAGACCCGCGAGACCGCCGCCGCGGGCTTCGACGCCATCTTCAACAGCGGCAAGTGGTGGGACCTCGCCTCGCCCTGGCTGCTCGAGCAGTACGACGCCACCCGCGCCCTGGTGCCCTCGATCGGCTTCCCCGAGAGCCACGACACCGCGCGACTCTATGCCGAGTCCGGCGGCAACCCTCACGCCCTAGAACAGCGCTATCTGTTCGCCGCGCTGTTCTCCGGCGGGGTGCTGATGCCGATCGGCTACGAGTTCGGCTTCGCCCGACGGCTCGACGTGGTCGCCACCCGGCCGACGCACTGGGAGACGCCCAACCTCGATCTCGGTGACTTCATCCGCCACGTCAACGCGATCAAGGACGCCCACCCGGTGTTCCAGGGCGAGGGGCCGGTGCGCATCATCCCGCTCGACAACCCGGCGGTGCTGTTGCTGCACAAGCGCGCCGAGGACGGCGCCGGCGAGGCGCTGATCGCACTCAACAAGGACATCGAGCAACGCCAGTGGCTGCACGTCGACGACCTCTACCGCCACCTCGAACGCCCGGCGCCGCTGCGCGACTGCTCCTTCCAGTGGGCGATGGACTATCTGCCCACACCCTTCGACTTCGAGCTGGGGCCGGGGATGGCGCGGGTCCTGGTCACCGGAGACTGACCCCGTCCTCGGCGTCGGGAAAGCGCCAGGTCGCCGGCCCGGTACGTTCGAGCGCGCGCAACGGGTCGTCCGGCCCCCGGCCATAGCGCAGCAGGGCGACCAGATCGGCGCTCACCCGCGGATTGGTGGTGAAGTAGCCGTGTCCGAAGAAGTCGGTGCGCCGCCCCTCGTAACTGACCAGATCGATCCGACCGAGGGTCGCAAGATAACGCTGCGCGCCCGGGCGGATGTCCTCGAGGGCGATCTGTCCCACCCGGTCGCGACTGCGGAACAGGATGCGCGAGATCAGCAGGGCGCGATCGCGCGGCGAGGCATAGACGGTCAAGCGCCCGGAGAGCAGTCGGGGCAGCGGCCGGGCGGCACGCGCGCCGAGCAGGTCGGGATCGGAGACGAAGCCGGTGATCTTCTGCGCGGCCAGATCGATATCGATGTCCGGTGACATCAGCACCAGGTTGTCGATGCGATAGCGTGCGCGCGGATCCTGCCCCTGGATCAGCGCCTCGACGACCAGCTCGCGCAACGCATCGACCAGCACCAGGGTGCCGCGACTGTGGGCGAGCAGCTGGATGCGCTCGAGCCCCGGGGTGGCGGCGAGCATGCGCAGCGTCTTCTTGAGGTGCTCGACGGCGTACTCGGCCGACTCGGTGGTGGCGGTGTAGGAGGTCAGCAGATTGCCGCTCGCCGCCGCCGGCCAGGTGAAGATGGCGCAGACCGGCTCGCGGCCGAGAAAGTGACACAGCTCGGCGGCGGTGTAGGCGGCACTGGCGAAGGTCTCGTTGAAGCCGTGGACATAGAGCAGCAGCTCCTTGCGCGGCGTGGCGGCCAGACGCACCCGCAACTGCTGCTGGAGATCGGCGCGGGCGCGGGCGAAGCGACGCAGCCCGGCCGGATCGAGACGGACCCGATCGGCGGCGTCGCGGACGATGGCATAGGGCTCCTCGGGAAAGCGCCCGAGCTCCTCGACCCGCCCCAGCTCCAGGGTCACCGGTCGGGTGCGCCGCGCCAGCAGGCTCTGGCGCAACACCCCATCGCCGTCGAGTCCGGGGCCGATCCGCACCCGCGCGCTGCCATAGACCAGCCCGCGCAACCGTCCCTCACCATAGGGCACAGCAGCATCGGTATCGCCGCCAGCACGGTCGGTGACATAAAGCAGCTCAAGATCATGAGGGTCGCGCGGCGCGCGGGTGAACAGCACCTGCTGCATTGACGGCTGCCCTGGCGACTGCCCTGGCGGCTGCCCTGGCGACTGATAGAGCAGCGGAGTCGGCATCAACTCGCGCGCCTTGCCGGCGCAGCCGCCGGTCAGCGCCCCGACCAACAGCACCCCGACCATCGTCCGCACCATCCACATGGCTCGTCTCCGTGCTCATCGCGTCACCTCGGCCCGGCTTCGAGCATAGACCAGAACCGTGCCGCGCCCCGCCGCCAGCGCCGCCTCATGCCGCGCACACGGTTTTATCGACGCGAACAATGGGGTAGATTTCGCTACAGCAGTCATCCACGAAACGAGGACCGGGCGATGGAAGAGGCGGCGCAGCAGATCGAGCTGAAGACGGCGCGACACGTGATCGCACAGCTGCGTCTCCAGCCCACCGCCGACTGCGTGCTCGGCAGCGCGCCGGAGTGCGATGTCGAGATCCAGGGCGCCGAGGTCCGCCCCCGTCACGCCCGTCTGTTCATGCAGCGCGGCGCGCTCTTCGCCGAGCCGATCGATGGGGCACCGCTGATGGTCAATGGCCGCCCCGTGCAGGGCGCCGTCGGGGTCGGTCAGGGCGACTGGATCGCGCTCGCCGGGGTACTGGTCCAGCTCTCGACCGACACGGTCGCGCCACTGGCGCCGGCGCCCGAGAGCGCCGAGCGCATCGAGATCCTGGTCGGACGTCAGGGCGACTGCGGGCTGGTGATCGACTCGCCCCAGATCTCACGTCATCACGCCCGGGTGTCGATCGTCGACGATCAGGTCTGGCTCGAGGACCTGCGCAGCACCAACGGCACCTCGGTCAACGGCGCGCCGATCCGCAGCCCGGTCACCCTCACCCCCGGCGATCGCGTCGCCTTCGCCAGCTTCGTGTTCGTGTTCACCGGCGCCGCGCTCGAGCCGGCCGAGATCGGCAACATGGTGCGGGTCGAGGTCAACGCCCTCACCAAGGAGGTCACGGACCGCACCACCGGCGCCCCGCGGCGCCTGCTCGACGAGATCGACCTGGTGATCGACCCCGGCGAGTTCGTGGTCATCTTCGGCACCAGCGGCTCGGGCAAGTCGACCCTGCTCGACGCCCTCAACGGTCGCCGTCCGGCCACCTCCGGGCAGGTCGCCTACAACGGCGTCGACCTCTACGGCGCCTTCGACCAGTTCCGCTCCGGTATCGGCTATGTCCCCCAGCAGGACATCGTCCATCGCAAGATCCGGGTGATCAGCGCACTCGGCTACACCGCGCGGCTGCGACTGCCGCCGGACACCTCGCGCGAGGAGATCGCCACGCTCAGCGAACGGGTGCTCGAGCGCGTCGGTCTCAGCGAGAAGGCCCAGCTCGCCGTCGACACCCCGGAGCCGCTCAGCGGCGGCCAGCTCAAGCGCGTCAGTCTCGCCGTCGAGCTGGTGGCCAACCCCAACATCCTCTTCCTCGACGAGGCCACCAGCGGGCTCGACGCCGGCACCGACAAGAAGATGATGCGGCTGTTCGCGCGCCTCGCC
The DNA here is from genome assembly GCF_003718685.1 of Marichromatium sp. AB31. Lineage (NCBI taxonomy): Bacteria > Pseudomonadati > Pseudomonadota > Gammaproteobacteria > Chromatiales > Chromatiaceae > Marichromatium > Marichromatium sp. AB31. The sequence continues at coordinate 44,868 of NZ_RHFI01000005.1, forward strand.
GCCGACGGCAAGACGGTGGTCTGCGTCACCCACTCGCTCGAGAACATCGACTGCTGCAATCTCGTCGCCCTGCTCCATCGCGGCTGTCTGGTCTATTACGGCCCGCCCGGCGAGGCGGCCGCCTACTTCGGCGTCGAGCGTCTCTCCGACGTCTACGAACTGCTCGAGCAGGGTGAGGCCGAGCAGTGGCGCGCGCGCTATCGCGCCTCACCGCTCTACCAGACCTATATCACCGCGCGCCGCGCCGCCACCCCGGCCCCGATCGAGGCCCCGCAGCAGGCCAAGAGCGCGCGCGCCAAGCGCCCCGGCACCTCGCTGCGCGCCGGGCTGCGCCAGATGCTCACCCTCACCACCCGTTATGCCGACCTGCTGCTCTCCGACCGGCTCAATCTGCTGGTGCTGCTGCTGCAAGCGCCCCTGATCGCGCTGGTGGTGGGGGCGGTGTTCGACATCGGCGGCACCCTGCCCGAGCGCGCCGCCGCCGAGGGGCAGGTGACCTTCGTGCTGGTGCTCTCGGCGATCTGGTTCGGCTGTATCAACTCGGCGCGCGAGATCGTCAAGGAGCTGCCGGTCTATCTGCGCGAGCGCTCGGTGACGGTGCGCATCCCCGCCTACCTGACCAGCAAGCTGGTGCCGCTGGCGCTGCTCTGTCTGCTCCAGTGCGCCAGCTTCCTCGCCATCGTCACTCTGATGCTCGGCTTCGAGGGGCCCTTCCTCGAGCGTCTCGCCACCCTCTTCCTCGCCGGACTCGCGGCCACCTGCATGGGGCTGGCGGTGAGCGCCCTGGTCAACTCCAACGACAAGGCGATCGCCGCACTGCCGCTGCTGCTGATCCCGCAGTTCATCCTCTCCAACTCGGTGGTCGCGCTCTCCGGGGTGACCGAGCAGGTCGCCCGCTTCTCGGTGATCGCCTACTGGGGGCTGGACGCGATGCGCGCGACCCTCGACGAGACGCTGCGCACCCCGCTGCCGGGCAGCGAGAGGGCGTTGATCGAGGTGCAGGCGAGCTGGGACGACTCGATGCTCGCGCTCGGCGGCCTGGCGCTCGGCTTCCTCGTGCTCACCACCCTGTCTCTCAAGCTCAAGGACCGGCGACTGTGAGGCTTGGCGAACACGGATCCTGGGGTTAGAGTGAGGCACTGAACACGCAACGCATAACCCCGCACGCCCCCAGCAACGAGCGAGACGCGCCGTGGAAGACCAAGAGCTGAAGACCTGCCCCAAGTGCGGCGCCCAGAACCTGACCGCCGAGCTGCCGGGACGCGACTACCGCTGCGGCGACTGCGGACTCGAACTGGCCCACCTCGATACCACGGCGCAGGGGGTGATCCGCGGCGTCATCCGCTGGTTGCGCGAGCCCGGCGAGATCATCAACGAGCGCTACCGGGTCAACTCGGTGCTCGGCAAGGGCGGCTTCGGCGTCACCTACCTGGTCGACGACCTGCGCCTGCACGGCAAGCACCGAGCGTTGAAGGAGATCCCCGAGATCCTCTTCGACGAACACGAGACGCGCCTGCTCGGACGTCTCAGCCACCCCGCCGTTCCCGACATCACCGACCGCTTCACCGACAGCGAGATGGTCTGTCTGGTACTGGAGTTCGGCGGCGATCGCACCCTGCGCGGCGAGCAGGAGCAGCGCGGCGGGCGCATCCCGCTGTTCGTGCTGCTGCCCTGGATCAACCAGCTGTGCGCCGCGATCGGCTATCTGCACGACCAGGACCCGCCGGTGGTGCATCGCGACCTCAAGCCCGACAACATCCTGCTCGACGACAGCGGGCGGATCATGCTGATCGACTTCGGCATCGCCAAGGAGGCGGCGCCGGACACCGCCACCCGTACCCTCGGGCGCGCCGCCAGCCAGGGCTTCAGCCCCCCCGAACAGGTGCTCGGCACCGGCACCGATCAGCGCTCGGACGTCTATGCGCTCGGCGCCATCGTCTACAACCTGCTCAGCGGCAAGATGCCGGCGGCGGCCTACGAGCGGGTCACCGGCGCAACCCTGGTACCGCTGTCGCAATTCCTCCCGGAGATCCCGCCGGCGGTCGACGCCGCCGTGCTCCAGGCGCTGGAGCTCAACATCAACCAGCGCCAGCAGTCGATCGCCGAGTTCGCCGAGGTCTTCGAGCGACTGGCCGGCGGCAACGGCACCAGTTCGCCGACCGTGGCCGCCACCACCGTGCTCCCGCAATCACCCGGCGGCTTCAACCCGACCGCGGCCACGCAGACCGGTGCGCAGATCCACTCCTTACCGCTGCCGACCCATGCCACCGCCGCAACCGGCCAGGTCGGCGCCACAGCCGCGCCCCCCCCGACCAAGCAGCCGGGCCGCAGATCACCGCTGGCCCTGGTGGTCGGTCTGCTGCTGCTGGCCGGCGCTGGGGCCGGGACCTGGCTGGTGCTGGACGGGTTGCCCGGCCACGAGGACGAGGCCGCCCCGGACACCGCACAACAGGACGCCACGTCAACCAAGACAGAGGCTCAATCCGAGCCCGCCACCTCCCCGACGAGCGAGGGGTCCGCGGCAACGGCCGCTGCTGCGGCCGCAGCAGCGGCCGGCGCGGGTGCCGCGCTGGTCGCGCCCCGCAGCGAGCGCCCCACACCACCGCCACAGACCGCCAGCATCCCCAGCGGCCCGCTGCCGAGCATCTTCTCCGATCAGCAGCCCGACGCCCCGAGCACCTCGACCCGCCGCCCCGGATCGCTGCAGGACCTCTTCGAGCAGCAGCGCGCGCCCAACCTCTCGCAGCCGGTGGTCTCGACCCCCAAGCCCGAGACCAAGGCGGCAGAGGAGCCGGCACCAGCCGTCGAGCCCAAGCCGCAACCCAGGCGCGAACCGGTGGTGGTCGCCAAGCCACCACCCGAACCGCCCAAGGCGCGGCCCCGGCCCGCGCCCAAGCCCACGCCCAAGCCAGCCCCATCGAGTGGCGGTAGCTCGGGGTGGGGATTCAAGTACAAGGGGGCGGAGCGCAGCTACTGACCTCGCCCGCCCCGGACAGGGATCGTTCGTCGCCCGCGTCGAGGGACCGGGCGGCGGCACGAGTGACGCCACGCCCGGCGTGGCGTTCGGCCCATCGTGTGATACATCGAGGAATCGCCCATGCAATCAGCTCGTCCCCGAACCACCCGCCGTCCGTGGCTGCGCCACGCGCTCCTGGCCCTCACCACCCTGATCCTCGCCCTGACCGGCAGCGGCGCCGCGCTGGCCCAGAGCGGCTACGGCTTCGCCGCACCCGGCGGTTACGGCCTCAAGATCTACCGCACCGACTATACGCTCTACCCCTTCGTCCAGGTCTATCTGCGCACCTTCGACTCGGACATGCAGCCGCTGATCAACCTCAACGAGCTCAACATCGGGCTGATGGTCAAGGGCCGTCCCTACAACCCGATGAAGCGTCAGTACGGCATCCAGTCGATCCGTCAGCGCGAGGAGGCCACCCGCAGCGTGCTGGTCATCGACGCGAGCAAGACCATGTCCGGCGCACCCTTCGAGGAGACCCTGCGCGCCGCCATCGGCTATATCGAGAGCAAGCGTCCGCAGGACGAGATCGCGGTGCTGGCGGTACGCGACACCAAGCAGGGCTACGAGCTGGTCTCGCAGTTCGAGCGTGACGAGCGGGTGCTCGCCCGGCGCATCGCCGACATCCAGCCCGACGGCATGAAGACCCGGCTCTACGACACCATCGGTGCCGGCATGCAGATGTGCGCGATGAGCGCCCAGGGCTCGGTGGCCGGCGGCAACTACGTGGTCTCCTGCTCGCTGGTGGTGTTCTCCGACGGCAAGGACGAGGGCAGCTCGATCACCCGCAACGAGCTGATGACCCGTATCTCCAACCTCAGCGTGCCGATCCCGATCTACTCGCTCGCCTATTCACGCATCGACCCGAGCCACTTCCAGAACCTCGAGGCGCTGTCGAAGAACTCCTTCGGCGTCTACTACCTGGTCGGCGAGACCACCGCACGCATGCAGCGCATCGTCGAGGAGATCCAGAACATCCTCCAGAGCGACTACGTGGTCACCTTCCGCTCCTACATCCCGGTCGACGGCGAGAGCCACAGCCTCAAGCTCGGCGTCGAGTACCCGAGCGGCAGCGGCAAGTACGTCTATGACGACACCAGCTTCGAGGCGATCCAGCCGCCGCCGATCCCGGCGATCCGCTCGGCCATCACCAAGTTCGAGCAGGCCATCCCCAAGCTCCCGGCGGGTCAGACCCCCTATTGGGATGACCCCGCAGCGGCCCCCGAGGCGGCCCCGGGCATGCCGCAGTGAGGCGCGCCGGCCCGGGGCCAGCCCCGGGCCGGTCGGCACCCCGACACCGAATCGACAGCATCGCGAGGAAGCAGATGATGAAAGCACCATATCGTAAGGGCCTGACCGCGGCGGCGCTCGCCACCACGGTGGCGGTGAGCGGTTGCCAAACCACCGGCGATACCCAGGATCAGGCTGCCGGCGCCGGCATCGGTGCGCTGGTCGGCGCCGGCATCGGCGCGCTGGTCACCGGTGATGCGCGCGGCGCGGCGGCGGGCGCAGCCATCGGTGGCGCGCTCGGCTGGAGCGTGGTCGCACTCAATCAGTACCAGTCGCGTCAGGTGCGCTCGAGCGCCGCCGACAGCCGGGTCTACGGTCTGAGCAAACCGGTCGAGCGCACCCAGGTCAAGATCCGCCGCGGCTCCAACTCGCCGCGTACGGTCGGCCGCGGCCAGTCGGTCGATCTGGTCACCGACTACTCGGTGATGCTGCCCCCGAGCGTCTCGCGCACCTCGGTCACCGAGAGTTGGACGCTGAAGAAGGATGGCCGCTCGGTAGCACGCCTGCCGGCCAAGACCAGCACCCGCTCCGCCGGTGGCTGGGCCGCCCAGGCCGAGATCACCATCCCCAGCGACGTGCCACCGGGGACCTATGTGATCGAGCACCGCGTCAAGGCCGGGTCGAGCTACGACACCGACGAGTCGACCTTCGTGGTGCGCGGCTGAGCGCGGCACCGACCGGACGATGCCGCTCCACTGGCTGCTCGGACTGGCGCTGTTCGGTGGGCTGTTCGGCGGCGGCGCGGACCAGGGCTGCGCCACCGCCGAGCGGACCATGCAGCGCATCGAGCGCGACTGGCCGCTGCGCGCCTCGGGCGATCCGCTGCGCCGTCACGTCCAGGCCCTCGGCGCCCGACTCGGCGCGATCGCCGGGCTCGACACCGCGGTGCGAATCCACCTGGTACGCAACCTCGAGCCGCTCGCCTTCGCCCTCGGCGGCGGCCAGTTCCTGGTCAGCGACGGTCTGATCGCACTGGTCGGCGACGAGGCCCAGCTCGCCGCGGTACTCGCCCACGAGATCTCCCACCAGCGGCTCGGTCACTTCTGCGCCGCCCCCGACTCGGCCGATCAGCGCATCGATCTCGGCGCCGTCGTCCAGCACTTCGACCTGCAGCGCGAGATCGCCGCCGACCGGGCCGCCGAGACGCTGCTCGCACGCGCCGGGCTCGACCCCGGCGCCATGGCCGGGGTGCTCGTCTGTCTGCAACAGGGACACGGCGCCAGCGCCCAGCTCAGCGCACGGATCGGCGCGCTCGCCCCGGCGCCACCGCCCCACCCCGAGCACGACTCGCCCGCCTTCACCAGAGTGCGCGCGCAACTCGTCGACGAACTCGACGGGCTCTGGTCGGAGAGCGGCGGCTGTCGTCCACGCTGAGCGCCGCATCACCGCTCAGCGCAACAGATCCTCGCGTCGACGCTCGAACTCATCGTGCTCGATCTCGCCGCGCGCATAGCGCGACTCGAGGATGCGCAGCGCCTCCTCGCTGGCACATCCCTCGCGGCCGCGCCCATCGCGCCGCCCGGCGCGCAGTGCCCAGACCACCCCCAGGATCACCAGGACCCAGAAGATCCAACCCAACCCACCGGGTATCCAGCCATGATGCATCGTTCGTTGCTCCAGAAGTCAGAGTTTCAGGGATTTGAGCCGCAGCGCGTTGGCGATCACCGAGACCGAACTGAGGCCCATCGCGGCGGCGGCGACGATCGGCGAGCGCAGCAGGCCAAGGGCCGGATACAACACCCCAGCCGCAACCGCGACACCGAGCGCGTTGTAGACGAAGGCGAGGATCCGGATCGGCGCGGAAAGGCGCTGCAGAATCGATGGACAATGCCGCGATGACGGTGGACACGGGTCGTGTCGTGGGCAACGCTCATGCCACAGCGCAGACCCGTCGCGGCATCGCTGGCAGACCGCATGACCGACCTCGGTGCTGGCCGCATGGAACGGGCGCGCCCGTGGGCGCGCCGGCCTGGGCTCAGTCGCCCTTACGCTGTGCTTCGACCAGCGCCTCGAGCAGACGTTCGATATTGGCCATGTGACGCTCCATGCGCTCCATGTGCGCCTGCTGCATCTCCCAGCGCGAGCGCATCATCGGCGGCGGCATGCCGGGGCCCATGCCCATCGCACCCGGGGACATGCCCGCGGGCGGCATCGGCCCCGGGCCTCCCATCGGCATCGGTGTGGTCGCCGGGACCGCCTCTCCCTCCTCGGCCGGCACCGGCATGGCGAACAGCAGCGCGAGGAGCGCGGCGCCGAGGATGCGCACGGCAGACACATGCGTTGCAGACATCATCTCTGACCTCCCTTGATCGGCTGGTTGCAAACCTGCAGACGAGACATGTCCTCGTCAGGGTGAGTCGGAATCTCCCGACTCACCCGCGACACTGGGCGCAGAGGGCAAGGATTCAACCAGGCGGAAGGATCAGGCGGGGAGGTGATGCTGCAACCAGAAACGATGCAGGGCCGCGACATTCTGGGCGCAGAGCAGCGGCATCGCCGCCTCGAGCTGCTCGGGTTCCCAGTCCCACCAGGCGATCTCGAGCAGCCGCTCGATCTCCTCGGCGGTGAAGCGGACCCGGATCGGACGCGCCGGATTGCCGGCGACGACGGTATAGGGCGGCACATCGCGGCTGACCAGGGCGCGGCTGGCGACGATGGCCCCGTCGCCGACCCGCACGCCGGGCATCAGCATCGCCTCGCTGCCGATCCAGACATCGTTGCCGATGACGGTGTCGCCGGCCGGGACATAGCCATCGAGGGCGCCGGCGAAGGGGGTGTCGTCGCGATAGAAGAAGGGATGGGTGCTGATCCAGTCGCTGCGATGGCCCTGGTTGCCGGCCATCATGAACACCGCACCACTGCCGATCGAGCAGAAGCGCCCGATGATCAGGCGGTCGACATCGTCGCGATCGGGATCGAGATAGCGCACACACTCATCGAAGGAGTGATGGTGATAGTAGCCCGAGTAGTAGCTGTATTCGCCGACCTCGATATTGGGGTTGCTGACCTGCTCGCGCAGTGACTTGCCGGCGAAGGGGCTCTCGAAATGGTTGCGCATCCTGACGCTCCGATCCATGACGCACGCGACACGAGGTGCGTCGACTCGCTGAAACCTCCGAGTGTAACCGCCCGTCGCGCCGCGCTGCTATCATCGACGCCCAGGTCCAGCCGCAGCCAGAGCGCGTCATGATCCCCCGCCCCTTCGAATACCGCTTCACCGTCCAGCTACACGACACCGATGCCGCCGGACGCCTGTTCTTCGCCCATCTGTTTCGTCATGCACACGACGCCTACGAGGCGCTGATGCGCGAGATCGGCCAGCCGCTACCGCCGATGATCGCCGCGCAGACGCTGCTGCTGCCACTCACCCACGCCGAGGCCGACTATCTGCAACCGATGCAGCACGGCGAGCGGATCTGCGTCGAGGTCGAGGTGCTGGAGCTGCGCCAGCGCGCCTTCAGCCTCGGCTATCGGTTCCTCGACGCCGCCGGCCGCCTCGCCGCGCGGGCGCGCACGGTCCACGTACAGATCGCCCTGGAGCCGGGGAGCGCGCGCAGCCTCGCCCCCGAACTGCGCGCGGCCCTCGAACCCCACCTCGCCACCGCGCCGACCGAGTGAGGACCCGCGACGCCAGCGGCCAGCGGCCAGCGGCCAGCGGCCAGCGGCCAGCGGCCAGCGGCCAGCGAGATTGAACTGCAAAGACGCCGAAGAGTCACCAGCCCCCGGCCATCAGCCCCCAGCAAGGAAGGATCGGTGGCTTGCCTTCAACCGCCGTGATCGACCGAAACCTCCACTGGCGGCGGGAAGCCGAAGGCTGGTGGCTGGTGGCTGGTGGCTGGCGGCTGGTGGCTGGCGGCTGGCGGCTGACGACTGACCTCAGCGCCCCGGCAACGGGCATTTGTGCCCATCCTCGTCGACCCGCACGAAGGTGATGCAGGTCGAGAAGATCTCCTGTTCGGCGCCGGTCTCGAGGTCGTCGGCGAAGACACTCACCGCATAGGTCAGCGAGCTGGTGCCACGGCACGACTCGACGGCCTCGAAGCGCAGCACCGCCCCTTCGCGCACGCTGTGATGGAACTCGACCCGATCCATCCCGACGGTGACCAGGCGACAACCGGGATTGTCGCGACTGGCGGCGATCCAGCCGATCTCATCGACCCACTGCAGCAAGAAACCACCGAACAGATAACCATAGTGGTTGAGATGTCCGGGTCTGACGACCTTGTAGTTTTCCATAAGTGTCCCTCGATGCAACAAAACCTTCAAAAAACCGCGTTTAACTGCGCTGGATCTATATAAAGCCCCGCACGACTTGGGTATTTTTCGCCCCCGCATTCGCTAACGACCTGATCGAGGGGGAAACATGCCCGACACCGCGGCCCTGGGCTGGATCGACATCGTCGTCATTCTGACCTATCTGTTGACGACCGCCTATCTCGGCTGGCTCGGTTATCGCGGCACTCGCTCGGCGGCCGATTTCCTCGTCGGCGGGCGTGGCACCCATCCGGTGGTGATGGCCATTTCCTATGGCGCCACCTTCATCTCCACCGCCGCCATCGTCGGTTTCGGCGGAGTGGCCGGGTTGTTCGGCATGAGCCTGTTGTGGCTGGTGTTCACCAACATCGCCGTCGGCATCCTGCTCGCCTTCGCGCTGCTCGGCGAGCCGACCCGTCGACTCGGCCATCAGCTCGGCGCCCACACCTTCCCCGAGCTGCTCGGCAAGCGTTACCAGAGCCGCGCCATCCAGCTCTTCTCCGGCGGGCTGATCTTCCTCTTCATGCCGCTCTACGCCGCCGCGGTGATGACCGGCGGCAGCGTCTTCGCCGCCACCCAATTCGGTATCGACTTCGAGGTCGCGCTGCTGGTCTTCGCGCTGATCACCGCCGCCTATGTCATCCCCGGCGGGCTCAAGGCGGTGATGTACACCGACACCCTGCAGGGGCTGGTGATGATGGGGGCGATGCTATTCCTGCTGGTGTTCACCTATTCCTCCCTCGGCGGCATCGGCGAGGCCCACCAGGCGCTCACCGACATGGCCGACCTGGTGCCGGCACCCCTGCAGGAGATCGGCCACCGCGGTTGGACGGCGATGCCCGAGTTCGGCTGGGGTTCGCACCAATACGATCTGTGGTGGATCGTGGTCAGCGGCATCATCCTCGGGGTCAGCATCGGCGTGCTCGCCCAACCGCAGCTGGCGGTGCGCTTCATGACCGTACGCAGCCGCCGCGAGCTCGATCGCGCGGTCCCGATCGGCGCGGTGTTCATCCTGCTGATGGTCGGCACCCCCTATCTGGTCGGCAGCCTGTCGAACGTCTGGTTCGCCAAGAACGGCCCCGAGATCCACGGCCAGCTGGTCGAGACGCTCGACGGCGAGCACGACCACGCCCTGGTCCAGCCGATGGTGCAGGACGCCGCCGGCCACTGGTCGGTCGACCCGGCGCGCGGCCCGGTGCCGCTGATCGTCGCCAGCCGCGATCCCGCACGCGATGCCAGCGGCGCCACCTTCACCCTGCTCGGCGGGCGCTCCACCGCGATCACCGCCGTCGGCGGCGATGCCGACCGCATCATCCCGGCCTATATCGGCGCGGCGCTGCCGCGCTGGTTCGGCGTGGTCTTCCTGCTCGCGCTGCTGGCCGCGGCGATGAGCACCATGTCGAGCCAGTTCCACACCATCGGCACCGCCGCCGGGCGCGACCTCTACGAGCGCATCAGCCGCGGCCGCCAGCGCGAACCGAGCCTCATGGTGATGCGTCTGGCGGTGATGCTGGGACTGCTGATCGCCGTCACCATCAGCTACGCGGTGCGTCAGGAGTACGTGGTCGCGCGCTTCACCGCGATCTTCTTCGGGCTGTGCGCGGCGAGCTTCCTGCCGGCCTATTTCGGCGCGCTGTTCTCGCGCCGGGTCACCCGCGCCGGGGCGCTCGCCTCGATGCTGGTGGGGATGGGCGTGTCGCTGTTCTGGCTGGTGCTGATCAAGTCCAAGGAGGCCGCCGCCATCGGTCTGGTACAGCACCTCACCGGCGGCGAGACCAGCCTGCTGGCCGATCACCCCAACTGGCCGATGGTCGACCCGGTGCTGATCGCACTGCCGGCGGCCACCCTGACGCTGATCCTAGTGAGCGCGATCACCCGCCCGCCCGAGCCCGAACACCTGGCCCGCTGCTTCCCGGAGCGCGCCGCCCGAGACTGAAACACCGGTCGCCATCACCAGCCGGCGCCCCGGACGACGCAACGACGCCCGGCCCGACCGGGCCCCAGCAGGAGAAGACGCATGCTCGGCATCGAAGACCCCTGGGTATGGCTCGCCTATCTCGGCAGCATCCTGGTGACCCTGATCTGTCTGCTCTATGGATGGATCCGACGCAACACCGCGGACGACGAACCCAGCGCCGCGGACCGACTCTGGGCACTCGAAGAACAGCAGGTGGAAGATGCGCTGCGCTAGGCTCACCCGTCCCCTCATCGCGCTCTCGGCGCTGCTGCTCGCGGCCCCGACCCAGGCCGCCGACGACGCCTTCGACTGGGGCGCCGATCTCAGACTGCGCCATGTCTCCATCGGCAACGTCGGCTTCAACAGCGACAGCCCCACCGCCGAACGCAACTTCCAGCGTTATCGCGCCCGGCTCTGGGGCGGCTATGAGATCGACCCCGGCGTGCGCCTCGACGCCCGGCTGATCTGGGAGGGGCGTCACTATGTGCTGCCGACCCCGGGCGGCTGGCCGTTGCCGGGGTTCGAGCGCAACTACAGCGGCGGGGTGCTCTTCGACCGGCTGGTGTTCACCCTCGAGGAGCCGGGCGGGCTGCCGCTCACCCTCAAGCTCGGTCGTCAGGACCTGATCTTCGGCAACGGCTGGCTGGTGCTCGAGAGCAGCCCCTTCGACGGCTCGCGCTCGATCTATTTCGACGCCGCCCGCGCCACCCTCGACCTCCCCGGCGACACCCAGCTCGACCTGGTCTACATCGACCAGAGCGCCGACACCGGACGCTTCCCGCAGGCGCTCAACGGCGAGCTCGAGGATCAGGTCGAGCAACACGAGAGCGGCGTCATCCTCTATGCCCGCAACCGCGCGCTGATCCCCGGCGCCGATCTCGACGGCTACTTCATCTACAAGCACGCACGCCCCAACGAGACGCCCGACAACCTGCGCTTCAACAACGGCTATCCCTTCACCTCGCCCACCGAGCACGGCGACGTCTATGCCGCCGGCGCGCGCATCGACACCCCCCTCGCCGAGCGCTGGCGGCTGCGCGCCGAGGGCGTTTACGAATGGGGCACCCGTAACGGGCGCGATCTCGACGCCCTCGGCTTCAACAGCCGGCTGACGCTGAACCTCGGCGGCGGGCTCGACAGCAAGCTCCATCTCGACTACGAGTATCTCTCCGGCGACGACCCCGACAGCGCCGGCGACCAGGCCTTCGACCCGCTGTGGGGACGCTGGCCGCAGTGGAGCGAGCTGATGATCTATCAGTGGCCGCTCGAGACCCGGGTGGGCGAGGCGAGCAACCTGCACCGCGCCAACCTCGGCTGGATCGCCCAGCTGCTGCCCTCGACCCGCCTCACCCTCGACTACCACGCCCTCTGGGCCGATCAGCACAGCACCCGCAGCGCCGCGCAGCTGGCCAACATCAGCGGCGCGGGCGACTTCCGCGGTCATCTGTTCACCGCCTGGATCAAGACCCGATTCAATGACCATCTCGCCGGCCACCTGATGGCCGAATACCTGCAACCGGGCGATTACTACGCCGCCCACCGCCGCGACAACGGCTACTTCGTCCGCGCCGAGCTCACCCTGAGCTGGTAGGGGCCGCGGTCCCCTTGGTTGCTGCGACGCAACAAGGGGACCGATAATGCAACCAGAATCCTTCTGCACTACGAGAGCGAAACCGAGACCATGACTGGAGAACGGCTTTTGTTGAGCGGCGACGACGCGGTCGCCCTGGGAGCACTGCACGCTGGCGTGCGGCTGGGCACCGGCTATCCCGGCACGCCCTCGACCGAGATCCTCGAGACCTTCGATCGCATCGGCGGCCGCGCCCAGTGGTCGCCCAACGAGAAGGTCGCGCTCGAGGTCGCCTGCGGCTCGGCCTTCGCCGGCGCGCGCACCATCGTCACCATGAAGCACGTCGGCCTCAACGTCGCCGCCGATGCCCTGTTCACCGCCACCCACACCGATGTCGACGGCGGACTGGTGATCGTCTCGGCCGACGACCCGGGCATGGCCTCGAGCCAGAACGAGCAGGACAACCGTCACTACGGTCGCGCCGCCGCCGCGCCGGTGCTCGAGCCGATCGACTCGCAGCAGGCCTACGACTTCACCTGGCTCGGGCTCGAACTCTCCGAGCGCTGGAAGATCCCGGTGATCCTGCGTCTGACCACCCGCGTCTGTCACGCCAAGACGGTGGTGCGTCCGCGCGCACCGCATCAGGACGACAGCGCACTGCGTTTCCGCCGCGACGTCCCGGCGCGGGTGATGATCCCCGCCTTCGCCAAGCCGGCACATCGTCGGCTGCGCCAGAAGCTCGCCGAGATCACCGCCTGGAACGAGGCCGAGGGGCCGATCGAGGAGCACCGGGGCAACCGTGAACTCGGCATCGTCGCCACCGGCGTGGCCGCCGTGCACGCCCGCGAGGCCGCGCCCGATGCCTGCCAGCTGACCATCGGCCTGACCTACCCGCTGCCGCTCGAGCGCATCCGTGCCTTCGCCGCCAGCGTCGACCGTCTGGTGGTGATCGAGGAGGGCGACCCGGTGCTGGTCGACAGCCTGCGCGCCGCCGGCATCGATGCCGAAGGCAAGGCCGAGCAGTATCGCTTCGGTGAACTCAATGTCGCGCGCGTGCGCCGCATCCTCGCCCGCGACACCAGCCCCGAGAGCGAGCCGCCGGCGGGCAAGCCGCCGGAGCTCTGTCCCGGCTGCTCGCACCGCGCGGTGTTCGAGACCCTGCGTGATCTCGACTGCATCGTCTCGGGCGACATCGGCTGCTACACCCTCGGCGTACTGCCGCCCTTCTCCGCCATGGACACCTGCGTGTGCATGGGCGCGAGCGTCGGCGTCGGGCTCGGGCTGCGTCACGTCCTCCCCGAGGACGAGGCACGCCGGGTGGTCAGCGTGATCGGCGACTCGACCTTCGTCCACTCCGGGCTCACCGGCATCGCCGAGATGGTCTACAACCCGCCGGCCACCGGCCACGTGGTGCTGATCCTCGACAACGCCACCACCGCGATGACCGGCCAGCAGGAGCACCCGGGCACCGGTCGCCTGCTCGACCACAGCCCGACCAAGCGCATCAGCTTCGAGTCGGTGTGCGAGTCGATGGGCGTCGACAACGTCCACGTGCTCGACCTGCACCGCAACGCCGACGGGCTGCGCCCGCTGCTCGAGGAGCTGCTCGCCCGCGACGAGACCTCGGTGGTGATCACCCGTCAGCCCTGCGTGCTCGCCGCGCCGAAGATCCGGCTCTACGAGAAGGCCGCGGCCGAACAGGCCGAGTGCGCCGCCGCGACCCAGGACTGAACCCGGTCGTCGGCGCCCACCCGGCGCCGACGCCGCCCCGAACCCGGGGCGCGCGCCACGGCACGCGCCCGCACCTTGAGCGAGAAGATTCGATGCAACAGGTCAAGAACATCGTGATCGCCGGACTCGGCGGCCAGGGGGTCATCAAGGCCTCCGACATCCTCGCCGACGCGGCCTTCCGCGCCGGCTTCGACGTCAAGAAGAGCGAGCTGCACGGGATGAGCCAGCGCGGCGGCTCGGTGAGCAGCGACGTGCGCTACGGCGAGGGCGTGCTCAGCCCGATGGTACCGCCCGGCGAGGCCGACGTGCTGCTGGTGCTCGAGGCCACCCAGGTCGAGATCAACCGCCCCACCCTGCGCGCCGGCGGACTGCTGATCGGCCCGGATGTCATCGAGCCCGGCGCGCTGCGCAACCGCAAGAGCCTCAACGTCGCCCTGCTCGGCGCGCTCTCCACCGCGCTCGAGATCGATCAGGCACACTGGGAGGCGGCGCTCCACGCCAACCTCGCCGAGAAGCTCCACGCCATCAACGAACAGGCCTTCGCGCTCGGTCGCGAGGGCGCGGCGCGCCACCTCGGTCAATAACGATCGGCAGGGGCGCGCCGCGCCCCGCCATCCGCCAGCATGGGTCGACCGGGCACGCCCACGGTCGATCCGGATCAAGAGGACACCCATGTTTAAAGAGCTTTGGAACGACGCCGCCGGTGGCTTCCACCCCGCGAGCGCCCCCGACTACCTGCCCGAGCAGGCACTGCGCGAGGTGCAGCTGCGCCGACTGCGCGCCGTGGTCGAGCATGCCTACAAGAACGTGGCGCTGTTCCGCAGTCGGATGGAGGAGCGTGGTCTCACCCCGGAATCGGTCCAGAGCCTCGCCGACATCGCCAAGCTGCCCTTCACCGTCAAGGCCGACCTGCGCGACACCTATCCCTCGGGGCTGTTCGCCGTGCCCATGGGCGACGTGGTGCGGCTGCACGCCTCCTCCGGCACCACCGGCAAGCCGATCGTGGTCTCCTACACCCGCGAGGACATCCAGGTGTGGTCGGAGGTGATGGCCCGCGCGCTGGCCTGCTACGGCCTGCACCGCGGCGACATCATCCAGAACGCCTTCGGCTACGGTCTGTTCACCGGCGGGCTCGGCGTGCACTATGGCGCCGAGACCCTGGGCGCGACCGTGGTGCCGATCTCCGGCGGCAACACCGACCGCCAGCTGATGGTGATCCGCGACTTCGGCGTCTCGGCGCTGTGCTGCACGCCGAGCTACTTCGCCCACATGCTCGAGCGCGCCGAGGAGCTCGGCGTCGACCTGCCGGCCTCGCCGCTGCGCGTCGGCGTGTTCGGCGCCGAGCCCTGGAGCGACGCGATGCGCCGTCACATCGAGGAGGCCGCCGGGATCCGCGCCTACGACATCTACGGGCTCTCCGAGATCGTCGGCCCCGGGGTGGCGAGCGAGTGTACCGAACAGCACGGCCTGCACTTGTTCGAGGACCACTTCTACCCCGAGATCATCGACCCCGAGAGCGGCGAGCCGCTACCCGACGGCGAGGAGGGAGAGCTGGTCATCACCACGCTGAGCAAGCGGGCGATGCCGATGATCCGCTATCGCACCCGCGACATCACCTCGATCATCCCCGAGCGCTGCGCCTGCGGTCGTACCCTGCGACGGATGCGCCGCATCGAGCGCCGCTCCGACGACATGTTCATCATCCGCGGCGTCAACGTCTTCCCCTCGCAGGTCGAGGCCGCGCTGCTCGCCGTCGAGGGCACCCTGCCGCACTACCAGATCATCCTCACCCGCGATCACGGTCTCGATCAGATGGCTGTCGAGGTCGAGGTCACCGCCGAGGTGTTCAGCGACAAGGTGCGCGCACTCGAGGAGGTGCGCGCCCGTCTGGCACAGTCGATCGAGCGCATCATCGGCATCCGTGTCATGCTCCGTCTGGTCGAGCCGCGCACCATCGAGCGCAGTCAGGGCAAGGCCAAGCGCGTGATCGATCGCCGCCACGACTGAGCGGCCCCGTCGTCGGTGACGACGGCCAGGAAGATGCACAAAGGGGAGTCGAACCCATGAAACTGCAACAACTGTCACTCTTTCTCGAGAACCGTCCCGGCCAGCTCGGGGCACCGCTGGAGGCGATCGCGGCCGAGGACATCAACATCCTCACCCTGTCGCTCGCCGACACCGCCCAGTTCGGCATCCTGCGTCTGATCGTGCGCGAGTGGGAGCAGGCCAAGCAGATCTTCGAGCAAGGCGGCTGGGTGGTGAAGCAGACCGAGGTGGTCGCCGTCGACGTGCTCGACCGCCCGGGCGGCCTGGCCGGCGCGCTGGCGGTGCTCGAGGCCGCCGAACTCAACATCGAGTACATGTATGCCTTCTCGCTGCGCCGCGACGACAAGGCGATCCTGATCTTCCGTTTCGAGGACCCCGACCGCGCCATCGAGGTCCTGCTCGAGCACGGGCTGCACGTGGTCGAGGCCGAGGAACTGATGCGTCACGTCGGCTGACGCCAACCACAGACCCAATGCCAATGTCCAACCAAGACCCCGACTGGTCGAGCGAGAACCGTATCTGGAACCGCAGCGCCGAGACCCTCCCGCGCGAGGAGATCGCGGCGCTGCAACTCGAACGACTGCGCGCCATGGTCGAGCGCGTGGCCCAGGTGCCCTTCTACCGCGATCAGTTCAAGCACGCCGAGATCGGCCCGCAGAGCATCCGCTCGCTGGCCGATCTGCGGCGCCTGCCCTTCACCACCAAGGACGACCTGCGCCGCCACCAGCCGCTCGGCTTCCTCGCCGTGCCGCGCAAGGAGCTGGCGCGCATCCACGGCTCCTCGGGCACCACCGGCGTGCCCACCTTCGTCGCCTACACCGCGCAGGACCTGCGCACCTGGTCGGAGCTGTGCGCGCGCTTTCTCGTCGCCGGCGGGCTGCGCCCGGCGCACACCGCCCAGGTCGCCTTCGGCTATGGCCTGTTCACCGGCGGGTTCGGCCTGCACTACGGCATCGAGCGGGTCGGCGCGGCGGTGATCCCGGCGGCGGCGGGCAACACCCGACGCCAGATCGACATCATGCGCGAGCTCACCCCCGAGGTGCTGATCTGCACCCCGAGCTATGCGCTGACCATCGCCGATAGCGCGCGCGAACTCGGCATGGATCCGGCCACCCTGCCGATGCGCTACGGCCACTTCGGCGGCGAGCCCTGGACCGAGGACATGCGCCGCGAGATCGAGGACCAGCTCGGGCTGCAGGCGTTCAACAACTACGGGCTCTCGGAGGTGTTCGGCCCCGGGGTCGCCGGCGAGTGCCCGCTGCACGACGGCATGCACATCCAGGAGGATCACTTCATCGTCGAGTGTCTCGACCCCGAGACCCTGGAGCCGGTCGCCGAGGGCGAGCCGGGCGAGCTGGTGATCACCAACCTCACCCGCGAGGCCACCCCGCTGATCCGCTACCGCACCCGCGACATCGCCCGGCTCTATCGCGAGCCCTGCGCCTGCGGCCGCACCACCATGCGGATGAGCCGGGTGACCGGGCGCACCGACGACATGCTGATCATCCGCGGCGTCAACGTCTTCCCCTCGCAGATCGAGGAGGCGCTGTTGCGCGTCGAGGGCACCACCCCGCACTATCTGATCGAGGTCGACCGCCCGGGCACCCTCGACGAGGTCCACGTCAAGGTCGAGATGCGCCCGGAGATCTTCTCCGATCGCATGGACCGGATGCAGGGGCTGTGCGAGCACATCAGCCGCGAGATCCAGACCGTCGCCGGCATCCGTGCCCATGTCGACCTGGTCGAGCCGAGATCGATCGAGCGTTTCGTCGGCAAGGCCCGGCGCGTACTCGACAAGCGCCGGCTCAACGACTGACCCAAGGGCCACATCCCAGGAGAGAGCATGACCATGATCCATACCGCGCGCCGAACCCGACTCCCGGCCGGGCTGCTGCTCGCCGCCCTGCTGCTGCCGCTGCTCGCCGTCGCCGGCGACGGCTACTATATCGAGACCGTCAATCGCGGCTCGGCGGTGATGACCGAGGGGCCGCAGGAGAGCCTCACCAAGACCTACATCGCCGCGGGCAAGATGAAGGTGGTCAACAGCGGCGAGAACGCCGACAGCATGATCCTCGACCCCGAGTCCGGGGTGATCACCTTCCTCAACGACGGTCTGCAGCAGTACTTCACCATCAACGTCGACGACGTCGCCAAGGCGATGGCCGACCCGAGCATGGCGCAGATGCGCGCGATGATCAGCGAGACCAAGGTGAGCGTCGAGGACACCGGCGAGACCCGCCAGATCGGCGACTGGGAGTGCCGCAAGTACGCGGTCACCAAGCAGGGCATGATGCAGGTCGAGCAGGAGGTGTGGGCGACCGAGGAGATCGATCTCGACGTCCGTCCCTACACCCGGATGATGCGCATGGCCGGCGCCGGCGACATCCCCGGCGGCGCCGAGCAGATGGCCGAGCTCGACAAGATCAAGGGCTTCCCGATCCTCACCATCAGCACCATGAACATGATGGGCACCGAGGTGCGGACCGAGACCGAGGTCACCGCGGTACGCCAGGAGACGATCGCCGACGACTTCTTCACCGTCCCCGACGACTATCAGCTCAAGGAGATCGGCATGGGCATGGCGCCCCCAGCCGGACACCCGCCGGCGCAGTGATCCGCGCCCCGTGGCCGGCGCGCGCCGGCCACGGCACCCGACTCAGCCCGACCCCGTCCGCGCCAGCGAACCGATCGCCACCCGATCGTACTTGCCCGAGTCGAGCAACGGCAGCGCCGCCACCCGCAGCCAGCTCCGCGGACGCTCCGAGCCCGACAGCGGCCCCGCGCACCACACCGCCAGCTCATCGGCACTCGCCTCGCCACTGTAGACGGCCACCAGCCGATGCCCCCACACCGGGTCCTCGAGCGCGACCACGGCGAGCGCCGTGACCCCGGGCGCCCCGGCCAGCACCGCCTCGACGCGGGCGAGCGAGACGTTGTTGCCGGCGATCACCCGCAGATCATCGGCGCGTCCCTGCACCCAGAGCGCGCCCGCGTCGGCGACCCAGCCGAGGTCGGAGGTCTCGAACCAGCCATCGCGCAGCCCCTCGCCGGGGCGCCTGTCGGGGTTGGCATAACCCTGCATCAGCACCGGCCCACGCAGCCACAGCCGCGCCGGCGCCTCGGCCTTGCCACCGCGCGCCGCACAACCGGGTAGCAGCGGCCCGATCCGTCCGGGCGACGGCGCCGCGTGCAGCCGCGCCGAGGTGGCGATCTGCGAGCCGGTCTCGGTCATCCCGTAGGTGACGTGCAGCGGCCAGCCGGCCTCGAGTGCGCGCGCGGCGAGCGCCGGGCTCAACGCCTGACCACCGACCATCACCACCCGCAGCGAGGCCGGTGGCCGCACGCCGTGATCGAGCAGACGCGCCAACATCGGCGGTACCAGCGAGAGATGGGTGATGGCGTGCGCATCGAGATCGTGCGCCACCTGCTCGACGGCGAACCCCTGGTGCAACACCAGGGTCGCGCCGGCCAGGGCGCAGCGATAGGCGATGGCGAGACCGCCGACATGACTGGTGCGCAGACAGCACAGCCAGCGATCGCCGCCCCCGAGCCCGAGGCTGTGGTTGCAGCCGAGCGCCGAGGCGAGCACGGCATCGGCGCCGAGCATCGCCGCCTTGATGCGCCCACCGCTGCTGCCGCTGGTACGGATCAGCAGCGCCGGGGGGCGCGCCGGGGGCGTCCCGGGCCCCGGGCCGAGCCGTTCGAGCCGGGCGCCGAGCGGATCCCAGTGCCACTCGACCGCGGCCAACCGCGCCAGGTCGGCGCGGGCCTCGCGGTCGAGCCCGGCACGATAGGGGAAGAGCGCGGCACCGAGCCGCGCCAGGGCGTGCTGCATTAGCAGCAGATCGAGCACCGGGGCATCGGGGGCGAGCACCAGCTCACCGGCGGCCAGCCCCTGATCGCGGAGCAGCCGGGCACGCGCTGCGACCTCGACGCCGAGCCGATCGTAGTCCCAGCGCTGATCACCACAGACCAGCGCCAGCCCGGTGCCCGAGCACCAGGGGGCGGCGGAGAAGTCGGGGGAGCGAGTGCGCACCGGCATGCCCCGCGGGGCATGCGAAAGTGCATCGGACATCGGTCTACCAGCGGACCTCGAAGACGCAGGTCTCTGCGCCCTTGGCCTGGCAGGCGGTCTCGGTGACCCGCGCCTCGCGCTGCACCAGCTTGCGGTAGAGACGCTCGAAGGTCCCGGCGTAGAAGTCGCAGAGGGGATGCTCGGCGCGGGCGCCGGCACAGATCGGGCCGTCCTCGATGATGAAGCGCGGCGGATAAGCCGGCAGCGCCTCGAACCGACCGGAGCCGGCGAAGGTCCAGGCGTTGCGCCGGATCGCGGTCATCAGCACGCGGCTGGCCAGGGGCGCGGGCAGGATCTTGAGCAGACGTTGCGCCGGGCGCGGGATGCGCCGGGCGAGCAGATAGTCGCCGGTGCGCACGCCGGCATCGCGCGAGACCGCCTTGGCGCCCTCGACCCCGATCAGCTCGCGCAGCGCGACATGGAGCCGGGTCACCTCGCGCTCGTCGACCATGGTCTCGGGCATGGCATCGAGATAGTGCGCAAGGCCCGCGGCCTCGAGCAGCGCCTCGACGCGCTCGCGTCCTTCGAAGGACTCGAGCGCCTCGGCGATGCGAATGATGGCGTTGGGACCGACTCGCCCCGGGGCCGGGACGGTGGTATTGACTGGTTGATTCATTGGACTAGGATCGATCGCCACTGCGTACTGCCCCAGCCACTCGAACCGCCCCGCTCGACACAGAGTCCGTGGAGCAGATAGCGCCCCTCGGGGGTGACCCGGATACCATCCTGGCTGACCTCGACCAGCCCACCGTCGCCATCGCACAGCAGACGATCCTGGTCCTCCTTGAGCGCGGCGGCCGACGCGGCGGGCAGACGCATGTTACACATCAGGGAGACCAGCGCATCACGGCGCCGACGCTCCCGCTCACCCAGTCGCCGTCCCGCGGCGACCGGCAGTTGACCGGCATCGAGCCGTCCCCGCCAGGCACGCAGATCGGACTCGTTCTGCACCAGCACCTCACCCAGCTCACCGACACCGCTGGGGCCGAAGGCGAGGACCCGCGAGGCCGGCAACGGGGTATAGCCGATGGCGGTGCGGTGAAGCTGACCAGCACGCTGGGCGACGGCCAGCTCATCGCCCTCGCGCACGAACAGGTCGAGACCGACCCAGCGATAACCGGCCTTGGTGAAGGCCTCGACGGCCTGGCGGAACAGTGCCAGCTTCTGCTCGGCGCTCGGCAGCATCGCGGCGTCGATGGCGTGCTGGTGGGGACGGCGAACCGGATCGTGATTGTAACTGAAGCAGGAGATGCGGTCGGGGGCGAGATCGATCACCTGATCGAGGGTGGTGCGGAAACCCTCGGCGGTCTGGAAGGGCAGACCATAGATCAGGTCGAAGCTGATGTTCTCGAAGCCGGTGTCGCGCGCGGTATGGTAGACATCGCGCACCATCC
Organism: Marichromatium sp. AB31; assembly: GCF_003718685.1. Taxonomy (NCBI): domain Bacteria; kingdom Pseudomonadati; phylum Pseudomonadota; class Gammaproteobacteria; order Chromatiales; family Chromatiaceae; genus Marichromatium; species Marichromatium sp. AB31. Next base: position 66,201 of record NZ_RHFI01000005.1, read on the forward strand.
CCAGCGACTGCAAGCGGCCGATGGCGCGCTGCACATCGGTGTTGAGGTCCTGCACCCCGAAGCTGACGCGCTTGAAGCCGAGCCCGTAGAGCAGATCGAGCTGGCCGGCCGAGGCCCGACGGGGGTTGCACTCGATCGAGGTGCAGGCATCGGGGGCGAGTGTGAAGTGATGCTCGACGATCTCCATCAACCGGGCGAGCTGGGGCTCGTTGAGATGATTGGGGGTCCCACCGCCGACATGCAGCTGCACCACCCGGCGTCCCCGCCCGATCAGCTCGGCGACCCGCCCGAACTCACGCTCGAGGGCGTCGAGATAGCCGTCGACCTTCTCCTCGCTATGCGTGATGGTGGTATCACAGGCGCAGTAGAGACAGCGCACGTGACAGAAGGGCACGTGGACGTAGAGCGCGAGATCATCATCCGGGGCACTTGCCAGCTCGGCGAGTGCTTCTCGGTAGAGGGTTTCGCAGAAGGATCGGTCGGAGACCAGACCCGAGGGGGAGAACGGACATCCGCTCGAGGATTGGCCATACCGGTCGAGCAACTCGAACGGCACACTGGTAGAGAGAGGCGCCATGTGTCAAACCTGTCTTCAGGTTGTGCCGCGAACATCCGGGTACCGACGCGACGGACCAGGCCGTGGCCACCCCAAAGTGTCGCAGTCTCGAATCCATCCATATCCGACTCGGAATGTCCGGCGGATTCACGGACCTCGTGGACGAGGGCGCGCGAGCGCTGGACGGCCAGCACGACTCAATGAATCTCTCCGCGAAGAACCTGGCTCAGGATGTCTCGGCACCCCGTCGGGCCGCCGAAGGCATCTTGCAAGCGCTTGTCCAAGCGGGATTTTCCGAATGGATCGAGCACACCGACGGTCTCGTCGATCTGCGCTCAGGACTCCATGCGACCGCGCCGCGCTCGCCATGGCTGGCACCGAGGATTATACGTCGACTGCAGACGAAGCTCTACCTTGTCACGGTGACCGACGAAAAAGTTCCCGGCACCCATGCGGCGCGATGCCGACCACCCCGCTCGACACCTTGCACAGGTAGGCCGAAACCCTCAGAGCCCGGAGGCCCATCCGGTTCGTCGGCCACAGGCGGGGGCGGCATAATCACCGCCCTCGCCGCCCTGCGGGCGGGTGCGCGAAACCGCCGAGCGCAGCGCGCCACCGTCCGCACCCGAGCCACCCTGATCATCCTTGGCCGCATCCTGGCGATTCGGCAACGCCCAGGACCAGAGCGCCTCGTCGGGCAGCGGCAGCACCAGCAGCCAGTGCTCGAGCAGCGCCAGCGCGAGCAGTGTGGTGGCCAGGCTCAGGCGCACCGCGGCGGCGCCGGCCGAGTGTGGCGCAATCGCCTCGAGCACCATCAGCACCACCACCACGGTGGAGACGGTGATCGAGATCGGGAAGAGCAGGTTCATGCCGCGATTGGGCATGTAGCTCTTGAGATAGCGCAGATGCTCGGGGAGCCAATCCTCGTTGAGGTTGGGCACACCGAAGAAGAGATTGAGCTTGGCGCTCCAGCGCATCAGCCACAGCACCATGAAGGTCCAGACCCCGACCTGGTTGGGCTGCTCCCAGGCAATCAGGATGAGGAACACGGCGGTGGCGATGATCGCCAGCTCATGATAGAGGCTGGTGAGCACCGCCAGCCAGAAGCGACGCCAGCCACGACAGTCCCGGGGGCAGGCAAGCTTGCGCGGACCGGTGAGAAAGCCGGTGAAATAGCTCATCTCCAACACCCCCCAGATCACCAGACCACAGGTGAAACCGGCATAGGCGGCGAGACGGCCGTCGTGCAGGCTGCTCAGGGCGAAACCGAAGATTGCCACCGCCAGCACCACGATGCCGCCGAGCATGGTCCAGCGGAAGGTGCGACGCGGCAGATTGTCGAGATAGAGCACCACGCCGGTGCCCAACCACCACAGCCCGAGCGCGAAGAGGACTGGGAAACCGAAGTCGGTCATGCGATGCGACCCATTCTGCTGCTGAGGCGAGCCGCAGGGCTCGCCGATATCACCGAGACCATCCGCTGCCCGGTCGCATCAGGGTCGATACGCGCGAGCAGGCGCGTCCCCGCGGGGACGCGCCACGAATGGGCTCACTGGGAGACCGGCTCGGCGTCCAGGAGTTCGGCGAACACGCCTTCGTTGCTCTCGCCAAAGGCGCGCAACCGGATCAGGATCTCGGTTTCCGGATCCTCCAGGGTGATCGCACCGTCGGCGCGACGCGCCACCTGGAAGGGTGCCCCGGCCTCGGCCTGGTGCAGCATGCGCTCGCGCCCCATGCTGCGCAGCACGCCACGCACGAAACCGCCCTCGACGGGCGCGAAGGTCTCGATCAGTTCGCCGGTGGTGTCGTCGTAGACGGCGAGCACGTCCTCGGGCTGCGACTCGAAACGCAGATCCCTGGTCTCGACCGCCGGGGCCACCGGGATCTGCTCCGGCGACATGCCGGTGAGACGCGCGATGCTGATCATCAGGATGATCGAGCCGAGCAGGATCGCGACTGCGATCAGCACGCCCCGCGGAAACGGGCGTTCACCAAATGGATCACTCAAGATGAGACCTCGTCAGGAAGCGGCTGCGGGACTGGACTCGGCCTCGCTGTCGCTCGCGGAATCCTGCTCCTCGCCGCTCTCGGCGAAGGCCTTGAGGGCATCGGCCAGGATTCCGGCGACCCGGTCGACGTCCGGGATCGCCCGCAGCATCGGGCGTGGAGGCGAGAAGGTCCAGGGGCGGACATGGGGCCAGAAGAGCACGTAGGAAGGACGCGCGGACTCAGCGAGCAGCAGGGGGATGTCGCCACAGCCATCGGCGTAGCGACGCAGATCAGCGGTGCGGATCTGCGCGAAGGGCAGATTCATCATCATCGGCAGCGCCACACCGATCCGCATCACCACCCGACGCGAGGTGATGGTGTAGACGGTGGTCCGCGCCATCCCCCAGGCCAGCAACACGAGGGCGCCGATGGCCAGCGCCGCCAGCATGGCGATCCACAGCGTTCCCTGCACCACGGCGGCAACGCCGCCCTGATCCGCCCACCCGAATGCCAGCAGCACTGCCAGCAACAGGAAGTAGACGGCGATCTTCCTGACGTGGAAGACGCGCCGCGCCAGGACGTTCCAGCGCGGCGCGCCCTGCCAGAGCAGCTCCTCACCAGGAGGAAGCTGCTCGGGCAAACCCCGAATAGGCTCGAAGTCGTATTCCTTCACAGCAGGGGCTCTGCACGCTCTTCGGTGGCGTAGAGTTTGCCCGCGGCATAGAAGGCGCAGACCTTGTCCTCTTCATAGAGGGTGACCTGATCCGGGCTGGCCAGGGTCGGCACCTTGGCGAAGTGCTCGCCGCGCAGCGACACCACCTTGACCTTGCCTTCCTTCTTGTTGAAGCGGCAGAAGTTGATCGGCAGCAGCACCTGCTTGCCACCCTGAGCGGTCTTCATCTCGAGGTAACGGATCTGCGGCTCGGAGCGATCGACCCAGACGTCGGTGATGGTGCCGCCGTTGGCGCCGTCGAGACCGACCACGGTCATGCCGCGCGGATCGGGATCCTTGCTGGAGATGGAGAAGTCGGTGGCCACGCGCAGCGGCACGATCTTCGGACGACCGTCCTCGGTGAGGTCGGGGTGCTTCTCACGGTTGGGCGAGGAGCCCGGGCCGACGCCAGCGGTCATCGGATCGCCGATCGGCTCGATCGGGGCACCGAGGAAGGGCGCGATCGGCTTGGCCTTGAGGTTGGTCTCCGGTGCCTTCGGGTTCGGCGCCTGCACGGTACCGCCGTTGTGCGGCAGGATGAAGGTCTTGGGCGCGGGCATGCCGGGGAAACCGACAACCTTGACGCGACCACCCGAGCGCTCGGTGCGATCGGAGTCGAGCGGATAACCCTCGCGCTTGTCTTCCTGACGCAGGTAGTAGATCAGACCGGCGAAGAAGAACCAGAAAGCCCAGATCGTGAGCTGGGCGACATCGATGTATTCAGTGATGGCAGCATTCATGTTGTGACCTCCGTAGGACAAATGGCCAGCCGGCTAACCGGCCAGACCGAAGCGCGATGACCGCCTTGGACCGGGTCGATGGGCCAGACCCGCAAGCGCACCAGTGACGACCAACGTGGCAGATGAAAAAACGAACTCGCGTGATGTGACAACTCCATAACCGGCCGACAAACCGGTCTCGACCGGACCCCTCTCCGCCCCGTGGCGCGACCCGAACACAGCCACGCGCGGCGTGGACAGTGCGCACTGCACCCTGGGGCAGGCACTCATGCCGGCACCAGCTCCAGGGCCTGAGAGGTGTAGAAGCCGACCATCACCCGGTGGGTGCGCCCTGGCTTCCAGCCACTGAGCCTGGGCTCGGCGGCGATCAGCGCCTGCAGTCGCTCCAGGCTCACCGGCACGATCGCCGGCGAGCGATCGCTGCGCGGGAACCACTTGCCGACGGCGTGCATCAGTGCCAGCAAGGGCGTCCGTGGCGCAAAGGTGAACAGGATCGATCCGCTGGTGCGCTCGGCGATCCCGGCGAGCACATCCACCACATCCTCGGGGCTGTAGTGGATCAGCGAGTCCATGGCCACCACGTAATCGAAGCGACCGTGGGCCGGGTCGAGCATGTCACCGGCCTCGAAGTGGACCACACCGGGCCCGAGATCGGCCGGCAGGCGCTCACGCGCCACCTCGATCAGACTCGGCGCCACATCGATGGCGCAGACCTCGGCACCGCGGCGCGCCGCCTCGACCGAGAGCATCCCGGTCCCGCACCCGGCGTCGAGCAGACGCTTGCCGGCGAGATCGCCCGGCAGCCAGCTGAGCAGGGTGTTGCGCATGTCGTCGCGCCCGGCGCGCACCGTCTCGCGGATACGCGAGACCTTGGCATCCGAGGTCAGCTTCGACCAGGCCTCGGAGGCGGTGCGGTCGAAGTAGGTCTTGATCTGACTCCGACGCTGTTGATAGGAACCCTCGGTCATCAGTCAAACCCCAGAAAATCGAAGATGTCGCGATCGCGCATCGGTCGCGCGTCCAGCGGCTCGACCCCGTTCCAGAGCTGCTGGGCGAGCTGCAGATACTGCTGCTGCGCGGCCTCCAGCCCGGAGTCCGGCTCCGGCTGCATCTCGAACACGGTCGACTTCTTCAGTCGGCTGCGACGGATGATGTCGAGGTCGGGCAGGTGTGCCAGACGCTCGAGACCGACGGCCTCGATGAAACGATCGATCTCGTCGGTCTGACGGCTGCGATTGGCCACCACGCCGCCGAGACGCACCTTGTAGTGCTTGGCCTTGGCCTGGATGGCCGCGGCGATGCGGTTCATCGCGAAGATCGAGTCGAAGTCGTTGGCGGTGACGATCAGCGCGCGATCGGCATGCTGCAGCGGCGCGGCGAAACCGCCGCAAACCACGTCGCCGAGCACGTCGAAGACCACCACGTCGGTGTCCTCGAGCAGATGATGCTGCTTGAGCAGCTTCACCGTCTGACCGACCACGTAGCCGCCGCAACCGGTGCCGGCGGGCGGGCCGCCGGCCTCGACGCACATCACCCCGTTGTAGCCCTCGTAGACATAATCGGAGGGGCGCAGCTCCTCGGCGTGGAAGTCGACCGACTCGAGCACGTCGATGACCGTCGGCACCAGGCACTTGGTCAGGGTGAAGGTCGAGTCGTGCTTGGGATCGCAGCCGATCTGCAGCACCCGCTTGCCGAGCTTCGAGAAGGCGACCGACAGGTTCGACGAGGTGGTGCTCTTGCCGATCCCGCCCTTGCCGTAGACGGCAAAGACCTTGGCCGACTCGATCTGCAGGTTGGGATCGAGCTGCACCTGCATGCTGCCCTCTCCGTCCAGGTACTTCGTCACGCGGCAGCCTCCTCGACGACGCCTTCAAGGCGATCTTCAAGCTCTTCGCCCGCCTTGCGCAGGGCCTCGAGCGTCGCCTCGTCGGGCGACCAATAGTTACGTTCGTGCGCCTCGATCAGTCGGTTGGCGACCTTCGCCGAGGCGGTGGGGTTCAACTGGGCCAGCCGGTTGCGCATCTCATCGTCGAGCACGAAGGTCTCGGTGAGCTGCTGGTAGACCCAGGGGGCGACCTGACCGGTGGTGGCCGACCAACCCATGGTGTTGGTCACATGGACCTCGATCTGGCGCACGCCCTCGTAGCCGTGCTTGAGCATGCCCTCGTACCACTTGGGGTTAAGCATGCGGGTGCGGGTCTCGAGCGCGACCTGCTCGGCCAGGGTCCGCACCACGCCGTCGCCACGGGTCTGGTCGCCGATGTAGACCGGCACCTCGTCGCCCTTGAACTGACCGACGCTCTTGGCGATGCCGCCGAGGGTGTCGAAGTAGTGGTCGACGGTGGTGACGCCGAGCTCGACCGAGTCGAGGTTCTGATAGGCCAGCTGCACCTTGCCGAGCACGTCCTTGAGCAGCTCGGTCTGCTGCATCGGCTTGCCGGAGCGGCCGTAGGCGAAGCTCTTGCGCCGGGTATAGGTCTCGGCGAGCTCACCGTCCTCGTCCCAGCTGCTGCTGTCGATGAGGTTGTTGACGTTGGCGCCGTAGGCCCCGTCGGCGTTGCTGAACACCCGCAGCGCGGCGGTCTCGAGGTCGCAGTCGTGCGCTTCCATGTACTCGAGCACGTGCTTGCGGATGAAGTTCTGCTCGACCGGCTCGTCGGCCTCGGCGGCGAGGAAGGCGGCCTCGGCGAGGAGCTTGGTCTGCAGCGGCAGCAGGTCGCGGAAGATGCCCGAGAGGGTCATCACCACGTCGATGCGCGGGCGTCCCAGCTCCTCGAGCGGGATCAGCTCGGCGCCGCACAGTCGGCCGTAGTTGTCGAAGCGCGGGCGCGCACCCATCAGCGCCAGGGCCTGACCGATCGGGCCACCCTCGGTCTTGAGGTTGTCGGTGCCCCAGAGCACCAGCGCGATGCTCTCGGGGAAGCCGTTGCCCTCGGCCTGGTGACGCTCGATCAGCAGCTTGGCCTGCAGCGCGCCGTCGCGCTGGGCGAAGCGGCTGGGCATGCGGAAGGGGTCGAAGCCGTGCAGGTTGCGACCGGTGGGCAGGATCTCCGGGGTGCGCAGCAGATCGCCGCCGGGCGCCGGCGGGATGAAGCGTCCGTCGAGCGCGGCGAGGATCGCCGGGGTCTCGGTGTCCTGCTGCAGCTGCAGGTTGATCTTGGCCAGCTCGCGGAACAGCTCGACGTTCTCCTCGGAGGTCGCCATCTTGGCGGCCTTGAGCGCCTTCTCCGGCGACTTGCCGGCGACCAGTGCCGCGACCGCGTCGCGCTCCGGGCGGATGTCGCGGGTCGACTCGGCCACCGCCACCAGGGTGTCGATGCGCTCCTCGTCGGTCGGCGCCTCGCCGACCACGTGCAGACCGTGCGGGATCAGGGTGTACTCGAGCTCGAGCACCTCCTCGTTGAGGCGGGTGATGCGCGAGTCGATCTCGGTGCCGGCCCACTGCGGCTCGAGCTCGGCGAGCTCCAGCTCGGCGGCCTGGGCCTGGATCACCTCGGCGAGCTGAGCGCGCTCGTCGGTCTCGCTCGGCGGCAGCGAGCGCCACCGCTCCATCGACGACTTCAACTCGACCAACCCCTTGTAGAGACCGGCATGCGCGATCGGCGGGGTGAGATAGCTCACCAGGGTCGCGGCCGCGCGACGCTTGGCGATGACGCCCTCGGAGGGGTTGTTGGAGGCGTAGAGATAGACGTTGGGCAGATCGTTGATGAGACGATCCGGCCAGCAGGCGCCGGACAGACCGGCCTGCTTGCCCGGCATGAACTCGAGCGCGCCGTGGGTGCCGAAGTGCAACACCGCGTGAGCGCCGAAGTCCTCGCGGATATAGCGATAGAAGGCCGAGAAGGCGTGGGTCGGGGCGAAGCCCTTCTCGAACAGCAAGCGCATCGGGTCGCCCTCGTAGCCGAACGAGGGCTGGATGCCGACGAAGACGTTGCCGAACTGGGCACCGAGCACGAAGATCGAGGCGCCGTCGCTCTGCTGACGACCCGGGGCCGGACCCCAGTGGGCCTCGATCTCGGCGAGATGCGGCTCGCGACGGACGTGGTCGTCGGTGGCGATGCGGGTGTGGACGTTGGCGTGAGCACCGAAGCGCGAGGCGTTGCCGTTGACCACACGCTCGCGCAGGTCATCGACGCTCTCGGGCAGCTCGACGCCATAGCCGGCCTCCTTCATCGACACCAGGGTGTGATAGAGCGAGGAGAACACCGACAGATAGGCCGCGGTACCGGTGTTGCCGGCGTTCGGCGGGAAGTTGAACAGCACCACCGCGACCTTGCGCTCGGCGCGCTCGGCGCGACGCAGCCGCACCAGCTTGGCGACACGGGCGGCGAGCATCGCGGCGCGATCGTCCTTGGCGTTCATGTCGCGGTTGGCATCGCCGCTGCCGTCGCCGGTACGACCACCGAAGACCATCGGGTTGGTGGCGCCGTCGAGCTCGGGGATGGCCACCATCATGGTCGACTCGACCGGCATCAGGCCCTGGTCGGAGTCCTGCCACTGATCGAGGGTCTGGAACTCCACGGCGAGGGTCGACATGTAGGGCACGTCGAGCTTCTCGAGCATCTCCTCGGCGGCCTTGGAGTCGTTGTAGGCGGGACCGCCGACCAGCGAGAAGCCGGTAAGCGAGACCACCGCATCGACCGTCGCCTTGCCGTCCTTCATGAAGAACTTCTCGATCGCCGGACGGGCGTCGAGCCCACTGGCGAAGGCCGGGACCACCTGCAGACCGTGGGCCTCGATCGCCTTGATCACGCCCTCATAGTGCCCGGAGTTGCCGGCGAGTACGTAGGAGCGCATCAGCAACAGGCCGACACGTCCCTTGAAGCCACCCTTGCCGGGATTGGGGAGCTGGGCGAGCTGCTCGGTGATGCGACCCTTGACGGCGGGGTGGAAGAGCCCGACCTCGGGATATTCGATGGGCGCGCCGACCTTGAGGGTGCCGCGCAGATGGCGCCGCTCGCCGTCGGCGTAGCGGTCGACCAGGAAACGGATCATGTTGCCGAGGTTGTCGGCGGAGCCGGCGAGCCAGTACTGCAGGGTGAGGAAATAGGCGCGCACGTCCTGCGCGGTGCCGGGGATGAAGCGCAGCAGCTTGGGGATGCGGCGCAGCATCGACATCTGCTGGGCGCCGGCGCTCTGCTGCTTGCGCTCCTTGTTGCCGCGCAGACGCTTGAGCAGCGCCATCGGGCCGCCCTGGGCGCTGCCGTCCATGGTGAAGCCGCCGAGCTTGGTCAGGCGCATCAGCTCGCTGGCCGACATGCACACGATCATCGCGTCGCAGTCGTCGCGACGCGCCTGCAGCGCCGGCAGGATGGGGCGGAAGTGCTCCTCCATCACCAGCATGGTGACCATGATGATGTCACCCCGGGCGATGTCGGCGTGGCAACGCTCGAGCGACTCGGCGTCACCGGCCCAGTCGGTCGCCGCGTGCAGACTCAGCTCCAGACCCGGGAGGTCGCGCCGCACCTCCGGCAGTGCGCGCTCGGTGGTTCCCGCCAGATGCCCGTCAAGGTTGATGATGACGACGCGAACCGGAGTCTCATCGGGTTTCTTGGCGCGCTGATCAGCGGCCGAAATGCGCTTTGGCATCGTAGAGCGTCTCCACAGTAATGGTCTGGATCCCGCGCTCCGTGGCATAGCGCTCGGTGTTGCGCTTGGCCTTGCCGCGCACGAAGAACGGGATCTTTTTCAGTTCCTGCTCGGCTTCCGGTGCCCAAGCCATTGCAGCGGGGTCGCCAGCCGCGGCGGCGGGCGTCTCCTCCGGCTGTGCGGACGCGGCGGCTTCAGGGGCCCGTCCGGGGCTCGCGCCATGTCCCAGATGCGACGGGGTCGACGCGTCGTTGAACTCGAAGTCCTCCCTGAACATGGTGATCAGGTGCTCCTCGAGACCCATCATCAGCGGGTGGACCCAAGTGTCGAAGAGGACGTTCGCGCCCTCGAAGCCCATCTGCGGGGCATAGCGCGCAGGGAAGTCCTGCACGTGCACCGGCGCCGAGATCACCGCGCACGGCACCCCCAGACGCTTGGCGATATGGCGCTCCATCTGGGTGCCGAGCACCAGTTCCGGGTGCGCCTCGGCCACCCGCGCCTCGACCTCGAGATAATCGTCCGTGATCAGCGGCTCGACACCATACTGCTTGGCCGCGGCGCGGACCTCGCGGGCGAACTCGCGCGCATAGGTGCCGAGCCCGACCACGGTGAACCCGAGTTCCTCGCTGGCCACCCGCGCCGCGGCCACCGCATGGGTGGCGTCGCCGAAGATGAAGACCCGCTTGCCGGTCAGATAGGTCGAGTCGACCGAGCGTGAGTACCACGGCATTCTAGACCAGTCGGGCATCGGAATGCTGCCCGTATCGATCCCGGCGACCCGACCGACCTCGGCGATGAAGTCGCGGGTGGCACCGATGCCGAGCGGCACCGTCTTGACCGTCGGCTGACCGAACATGCGTTCGAGCCAGAGACAGGTCTGGTCCGCGGTCTCGGGATAGAGACAGATGTTGAAATCGGCCTCGGGCAGACGCAGCAGGTCGGCCGGCGCAGCGCCGAGCGGCGCGACCACGTTGACGTCGACGCCGATCATGTCGAGCAGCCGGGTGATCTCGGTGACGTCGTCGCGACAGCGGAAACCGAGCGAGATCGGCCCGAGCAGGTTGGCGCGCGGGCGCTGCCCCTCGGGGCGCGGCGGACGCGACTCACCGGGTGCCGGACGACGCTCGTGCAGCAGGCCACGGACCAACTGGTAGAAGGTCTCGTTGGCGCCCCACGACTCCTTGCGGGTATAGGCCGGCAACTCCAGCGGCAGCACCGGGATCGGCAGCCCCATGCCCTGGGCGAGCGCGCCGGGCTGATCCTGGATCAGCTCGGCGGTGCAGGACTCGCCGATCAACAGCACCTCGGGCGAGAAGCGGTCGTAGCAGGCCTGGATGGTGTCCTTGACCAGCTCGGCGGTATCGGCGCCGAGTTCGCGGGCCTGGAAGGTGGTATAGGTCACCGGCGGGCGCGAGTCGCGCCGCTCGATCATGGTGAACAGGAGATCGGAATAGGTATCTCCCTGGGGCGCGTGCAGCACCAGATGCACGCCTTTCATCGAGGCGGCGACGCGCATCGCGCCGATATGAGGCGGCCCCTCGTAGGACCAGAGCGTCAGCTGCATGATGTCAAACCTGTAACAGCGCACCGCGGGTGAGCGGGCGCGCGAACAATTCTGCGAGATCCGCCGCTTGGTCGAATCCGTGCACCGGCGAGAACACCAGCTCGATCGACCACTTGGTACGCAACCCTTCGGCCTCGAGCGGGTTGGCCAGCCCCAGTCCACAGACGGTGAGGTCGGGACGCGCGGCGCGCACGCGGTCGAGCTGGGTCTCGAGGTCCTGGCCCTCGGTGACCCGCACGCCCTCGGGCAGCAGCGCCAGCTCGGGTTCCATCAGCTGACGATCGATGAAGGGCGAGGCGACCTCGACCAGCTCCATGCCGAGCTCGCGCTGGAGGAAGCGCGCGAGCGGGATCTCGAGCTGGGAGTCGGGCATGAAATAGATGCGCTTGCCGGCGAGCTGCTCGCGATAATGCTCGAGCCCGCGGCGGGCACGGGCCACCGCCGGCGCGGCAACCTCGTCGACGCGCTCGGGGGTCACGCCCCAGGCGGCGGCGGCGGCCTTGAGCCAGGCCAGCGTCCCCTCGACGCCGAAGGGATAAGGGGCCGAGAGCAGCGCCGCGCCGCGCTTGTGCAGCGCGCGCGCGGTCTCGCCGAGGAAGGGCTGGGCGAGCAGCACCGAGGTGCCGGGGCCGACCGGGGGCAGCTCGCTGGCCTGACGCGGCGGCAGGAAGTGCACCGGGCCGATCTCGAGGGCCTCGAACAGCCGGCGAAACTGGTCCTCGACCACGTCGGGCAGGGTGCCGAGCACCAGCAGCGAACGCTCGATGCTGGGCAGTGCCGGCAGGCGCGGCACCAGCGCGCCAAGACAGGCGTCCTCACCCTGGGTGAAGGTGGTCTCGAGGCCGCTGGCCGAGTAGTCGATGACCTGGACGCGGTCACTGTAGCGCTCGGAGAGACGCTCGGCGGCCTTGCCCAGGTCGAGCTTGATCACCTCCGAGGGACAGGAGCCGACCAGAAACAGGGTCTTGATGTCGGGACGACGCTCGAGCACGTCGGCGACCACCCGGTCGAGTTCCTGGTTGCAATCGGCCATACCGGCGAGATCGCGCTCCTGGAGGATGGCGGTGGCAAAGCGCGGCTCGGCGAAGATCATCACCCCGGCGGCCGACTGCAGCAGGTGCGCGCAGGTGCGCGAACCCACCACCAGGAAGAAGGCGTCCTGGATCTTGCGATGCAGCCAGACGATACCGGCCAGACCGCAGAAGACCTGGCGCTGACCACGCTCGCGGGTGATCTCGGGCAGCGCGCAACCGCCCTGCTTGGGTTCGCTGACCAGGCTCATTCGGCCACCTCGGCGAGCTTGGCGTTACGATTCCCCTCGAGCCGCGCCGCGCGCAGCTTGATCAGGAACTGCCCGGCATTGATCACGTAGGTGGCATAGGCGGCGAGCGCGATCCACATCTGTCCGGTCACATCGACCCAGTTGGTGGCCAGGGCGACCAGATAGGCGGTGTGCAGCGCCAGCACCAGCATGCTGAAGACGTCTTCCCAGAAGAAGGCGCGCGCGAACAGATAACGCCCGAACACGACCTTCTCCCAGATCGCGCCGGTAATCATGATGGTATAGAGGATCAGGGTCTTGATAACGATGGAGACCGTCGCCGCCAGCGCACCCTCGCCGGTTGACAGGTAACGCAGCACCAGGTACAGACTAACCAGAAAGACCACGAATTGAACGGGCGCAAGAATCCCCTGAACCAGCGTCCAAGGCGATTCGTCCCGGCGCCTGCGCTCTTCTGGGGTATAAAGCGGCGGGCGCGGGATTTGCTTTGATTGACGGAGACTCATCGTTGGCCGGGCTCGCTTCGATCCTTAGTCGTTATGTCATGCATGAGGAATCTAGTCCGCTTTCCAGGATGCGTCAACCAAACTTTACGTAAACCTGACTTGACAACCCGGCACAAGCCACCACAATAGGGTTGCGAGTCCAACGAGGCCGCTCGCGATGCCCCGGCATCAGCGTGCACGGTACGTTCGGCATGGCCCGTCCAGACCGGCGACCGCCTCCTCATTGAGCTCGAGAGTTGAGAGGGCGGGCCTCGATCCATTCGCAGTATCGAATACGGAGACGAGCCCGCGCGTCGCGCCTTGGCTTGGTTTCCGTCGAAACACCTGATTTCGGCAGCGAGCATCGCGCATCCGGGCCTGATTTGTCACCCCCCGCGTGCGCGCGCCGGGCGACTTCTGGAGGTCTCGGTGCGTGGCAAACGGGCTTCAGCGCCCGGGGTGCCGGGAGGCTTGTTGATTCATATGGGATCTCGTTCGGTGAGCCTGCCACTGCGGCCCTGACGTGGAACCTGCTAAACGCGCCCATAGGCAGTGGAGGGTCTGGTCGCCGTGAGTCCGTTCAGAGACCCAAGGGAATCCCTGGGCGTCCTCAACGCCGAAACAGCGGCGCTGTTAATCGAAGGCACAGCGGACATCGCCATCGTGATCGACGACCAAGGCGTAGTGAGCGATATCGCATACGGGAGTGACGATCTCTCCTCGGAGTTCAGCGACGAGTGGATCGGCCAGCCGTGGCTGGCGACCGTCCTCCCGGAGAGCCGCCCCAACCTCGAGGCGCTGCTCGCCGAGGCCGAGCACGATGCCATCACCCACTGGCGCCAGGTCACCCACCCCACCGCGCGCGGCACCGACATCCCGGTGCAGTATCGCGCGATGCGTCTCGGCGAGGACGGTTCGGTGGTGGCGCTCGGACGCAACCTCCAGGGGATCGCCGCACTGCAGCAGCAACTGGTCGACGCCCAGCAGGCGCTCGAGCGCGACTACTGGCGCTTCCGCCAGGTCGAGACCCGCTACCGGCTGCTGTTTCGCATGGTCTCCGAGGCCATCCTCATCATCGACGCGCCGACCCAGCGCGTGGTCGAGGCCAACCCGGCCTCGGGCCAGCTGCTCGGCGAGGCGCCCGCACGGGTGATCGGTCGCCCCTTCCCCGAGGGCTTCGACGCCGACAGCACCCAGGCCATCAACGGCCTGCTCGCCGGCGTGCGCGCCGCCGGGCGGGCCGACGACGTGCGCGCCCGGCTGCTCGACAGCGGTCAGGAGTTCCTGGTCTCGGCCTCGCTGCTGCGCCAGGAGAACGTCTCCTTCCTGCTCGTCAGACTCTCGCCGCTACCGGCCGACAGCAGCTCGGGCACAGCCCACCCGGAGACCAGCTCGCGCTATCTGCGGGTACTCGAGAACGCCCCCGATTGCGTCGTCATCACCGATGGCGATGGGCGCATCCTCACCGCCAACGGCACCTTCCTCAATCTCGCCGAGGTGGCCACCGAGCAGCAGGCCCGCGGCGAGTCGCTCGACCGCTGGCTGGGCCGCCCCGGTGTCGATCTCAACGTGCTGATGGCCAACCTGCGCCAACACGGCACGGTGCGGCTGTTCGCCACCACCCTGTGCGGCGAGTACGGCTCGACCACCGAGGTCGAGATCTCGGCGGCGGCCATCCGCAACGGCGAGCGCCCCTATTTCGGCTTTTTCATCCGCGACGTCGGTCGCCGACTCGGCGCCGAGCCGGCCCCCACCCCGGAACAGCCACGCTGGCTCGAGCAACTCACCGAACGCGTCGGTCGGGTGCCGCTCAAGGAGCTGGTGCGCGAGTCGACCGACACCATCGAGCGACTCTGCATCGAGGCGGCGCTCAAGCTGACCGGGGACAACCGCGCCTCGGCCGCCGAGTTGCTCGGCTTGAGCCGCCAAAGCCTGTACGTCAAAATCGACCGCTACGGCATCACCGATCAAGCGTCCGAGGCCACGGCGCCGGACAAGAAATAGCGCCGACCTCGACACCCATGCAGCCCGACCCGATCATCACCGCGCGCAGCGTCGGCGCCTCCCGGCGGCGCCTGCACCCCTGCCCCGGGCCGAGACGCGCACCCAGTTCCACCCACGACCGCATGGCGGCATCCCCGGCCGGATCGCCGCCGCGCCCCCTGATAGGCTTTAGGTTTCCGGCATGAATCAATCGACGCTGTCCGCCACCCCCAAGCGCCCCGCCTTGCCCGCGGTACTCGAGGTCCTTCACCCCATCACCTGGTTCCCGCCGATGTGGGCCTTCGCCTGCGGCGTGGTCTCCTCCGGCGCGCCGATCCTCGATCAGCTGCTGGTGGTGTTCGCCGGTATCCTGCTCGCCGGGCCGCTGATGTGCGGCACCAGCCAGGTGGTCAACGACTGGTACGACCGTCATGTCGACGCCATCAACGAGCCCGATCGCCCCATCCCCTCCGGGCGCATCCCCGGCAATTGGGGCTTCTATCTGTCGCTGATCTGGACCGCCGCCTCGCTGCTGCTCGCCTACGCGCTCGGCCCCTGGGTGTTCGGCGCCTCGCTGGTCGGCATGGCCCTGGCCTGGGCCTACAGCGCCCCGCCCTTCCGCCTCAAGGGGAACGGCTGGTGGGGCAACCTCGCCGTCGGCATCTCCTACGAGGGACTGGCCTGGGTGACCGGCGCGGCGGTGATGATCGGCGGCGCCATGCCCGACTGGCAGATCCTCGTGCTCGCCCTGCTCTACAGCATCGGCGCCCACGGCATCATGACCCTCAACGACTTCAAGGCGATCGAGGGCGACATCAAGATGAACGTGCGCACCCTGCCGGTACAGCTCGGCGTCGACCGCGCCGCTCAGCTCGCCTGCGTGGTCATGGGGCTGCCGCAGGCGATCGTGATCGCGCTGCTGTTCTCCTGGGACAAGCCGGCGCACGCCATCGCCGTCGGCGTGGTGCTGCTGATCCAGGTCGGACTGATGATCCGCTTCCTCGGCGACCCGCGCGCCCGCGCCACCTGGTTCAGCGGACTCGGTGTCAGCGTCTATGTCACCGGGATGATGATCAGCGCCTTCGCGGTGCGCGCGCTGGCCGGCTGATCCGGCGCCGCCGCCCGCCCCGCGCAGCAACCTCAACCCGGGGCGCCGGTGTACCGCGAGCGGCGGGCACAGGCGCCTCCCAACCAGGGTAGGACCCTCATGACTGAGCTCGAAACCTTCGACGTGGTGGTGATCGGCGGCGGCCCCGCCGGCGCCACCGCCGCCACCGACCTGGCCAAGCGCGGCCGTTCCGTGCTGCTGCTCGACCGTCCCGGGCGAATCAAGCCCTGTGGCGGCGCCATCCCGCCGCAGGCGATGCGCGAATTCGACATCCCCGAGGCCCAGCTGGCCACCCGGGTCTATTCCGCACGCATGGTCGCGCCCTCCAACCGCACCGTCGACATGCCGATCGACGGCGGCTATGTCGGCATGGTCGACCGCAAGGACTTCGACGAGTGGCTGCGCGAGCGCGCCGCCGAGCACGGCGCCACCCGTCTCGACGCCACCTTCGAGGCGATCGAGCGCGATGCCGACGGCACCGCCCTGGTGCGCTACCGCCCCGGTCAGGGCCGCGATTCGGGCGAGCCGCTGCAGGTGCGCGCGCGTGCGGTGATCGGTGCCGACGGCGCCCACTCGGCGGTGGCCAAGCAGTGCGTGCCCGGCGCCGAGAAGATGAAGTACGTCGCCGCCTATCACGAGATCGTACGCACCCCGGAGGGCTTCGACGGCACCCGCTGCGACGTCTACTACCAGGGCGACATCTCCCCCGACTTCTACGGCTGGGTCTTCCCCCACGGCGACACCATCAGCGTCGGCGTCGGCACCGAGATCAGCGGTTTCTCGCTGCGCTCGGCCTGCACCGAGCTGCGCAAGCGCGCCGGACTGGCCGAGGTCGAGACGCTGCGCTGCGAGGGCGCGCCGATCCCGCTCGAGCCGCTGCGCTGCTGGGACAACGGTCGTGACGTGGTGCTCGCCGGCGATGCCGCGGGCGTGGTCGCACCGGCCTCCGGCGAGGGCATCTACTACGCCCTGCTCGGCGGACGTCTGGCCGGCGAGGCGGTCGAGGAGATGCTGGCCACCGGCAAGGCCTCGGCGCTCAAGCTCGCACGCAAACGCTTCATGAAGGATCACGGCCGGGTGTTCTGGATCCTCGGCATCATGCAGCGCTTCTGGTACGCCAACGACAAGCGCCGCGAGCGCTTCGTCAGCATCTGCGCCGACCCCGACGTGCAGTACCTGACCTGGGAGGCGTACATGAACAAGCGTCTGGTGCGCGCCAAGCCGACGGCGCACATCCGTATCTTCTTCAAGGACCTCGCCCACCTGCTCGGCGTCGTCTCGCCGCGCTGAACCAGGGGCCGGGCGTCGTGGAGTCGCTGTTCACCAGCGCATTGGTGATCGACCTGATCCTCGGGTTGATCGCGCTCGAGGCGCTCGCGCTCGCGCTCATCCACCGCTGGTCCGGCAAGGGACTGCCGCCGGCGGAGGTGATCGGCTTCCTGCTCTCCGGGGCCTTCCTGATGCTGGCGCTGCGCGCAGCCCTGACCGATGCCTGGTGGGGCTGGGTGGGGCTGTGGCTGACCGCCTCGCTGTTCGCCCACCTGTTCGATCTGATCCGACGCTGGCGCGACCACTGAAGCGCGCCCGAGCGGTGTCTCAGTGACCCGGCGTCCCGTCACCCTCGTCACGCCCCTCGCCGTCCTGGCGCTGGGCGGCATACCACAGCAGCCGCTCGAGCAGCGTGGTGGTGTGGCTCACCGAATGCTCGAAGCCCTCGAACACCGCAGGCACACGCTCCAGATCGACCCCGTCGGCGACCTCCTCGGCGGCGAGTCGGGCGTTGCCGATGATCGCGGCGAACAGTTCGCGATAGCGTTCGCCGTCGCCGCCGCACAGCGGCGCGCTGGTACGGTGTTGGCGCGCGGCGATCCCGGCATGGAGCCGCTGGCGGGCATCCTCGGCGGCCTTGATACCGGTGAGGTCGGTGAACAGGAACATGAAGCCGAGCACCCGCCCCGGCGCCGAGAACACCGGGTCGGCGCGTAACAGCACCGGGGTCTTGCGCCCATCGGCGCCACACACCTCGAGCTCGGCGTGCCAGGGCTGGTAGTCGTCGCGGAGCGCGGCCAGCGCGGCACGCACCGTTGCAGGATCGCTCACCAGTCCGGGCAACGCGTCGAGAGACTCCAGACGTCCGGCGCCGAACAGCCGCTCGAGCGAGCGGGTGGCCAGTACCAGCCGCCCCTCGGGGTCGGTGATCAGCATCGGCTGATCGGAGATCCGCACCCGCGCCTGGGCCTCGGCGAGCTGCGCCTGGGCGATCAGCAACCGTACCGAGCGGAACTGCTGGAGCACGTCGGTCACCGATTCACCCAGCAACCGGGCGATGGCCGTCTGCCCCGAGTTCCAGGGCACCGCCCGGCCGCGCACCTCGCGCTGCTCACCGGCGAGCGCCGGGGCGCGGTTGAGTTCAGCCCCATCGGCACAGAGCAGCGGGCTGGCGCCGAGGATCAGGGTCCGCACCCGCTCGGGGCGAAACCACACCAGGTACTCGCCGCAGCCGCTCGACAGCGGCACCGCCAGCACCCCGCTGGCGGTCTCCTTGAGCGTGGCGAAGCGCGGGTCCTCGCGCATCAGCGAGGAGGTGGCGATCACCGCCGCGCGCGGCTGGCGATCGAGCCAGGCGCGGATGCGCAACAGTCCACCCTGCTCCGGGACCCGGCCCAGGGTCTGCAGCTCACCGTCACAGAACAGCGCCGCGCCGCTCGCCTCGAGGCTCGCGAGCAGGGCATCACCATCGGTGACCAGCGCCGAGCGCCAGTCGCCGCTGCACGAGATCGCCTCGATCATCCCCCGCTCGAGGCGCCGCACCGCCAGCTCCGCCTGCTCCTGGATGAAGCTCTCCAGTGCCGCGATACGCGTGGCCACGGTCTCGGCGAGCAGCTCGCAGAGCGCGCGGATCTCGTAGTGGACGAAGCGCGGCGTGCGATGGTGACAGGCGATCAGACCCCACAGCCGTCCGCCCACCACCAGGGAGACGACCAGGGTGGCGCGCACGTCCATCATCTTGAGGATCTGGATGTGCAGCGGCGAGACACTGCGCAGGGTGCACAGCGACAGGTCGAGCGGCTCACCCAGAGGATGCATCGGCTGCAGCGGCACCGGCACGCTGTCGACATCGACCAGCAGCCGCACCCGTGGGCGGCGCCCCGGCTGGCGCGCCATCCGCGGCACGCAGGCCTCGGGATAACACTGGCCGAGATAGGCCGGCAGCGCCGGCTCGCGCGCCTCGGCGAAGACCTCGCCGTGACCGGCCTCGTCGAGCCGGTAGAGCATCACCCGGTCGTAGCCGGTGAGCCGCTTGAGGGTCGCGACGACCTCCTCGCCGAGCGCCCGCACCGAGGGCGCGGCGATGATCCGCTGCAGCGCCTCCTCGACCCGCCCGGAGAGTTGGAGCGACGGACCGGCGGGTTCGAGTTCGAGCACCAGCAGACCGCTGCCCGGTCGGTGTACCAGCACGTCGAACTCGGTCGCGCCGGCACCCAGGCGGCAGCGCAGCGCCAGCGCCACCGGGTTGAGCGGCGCGTCCAGATGGGGGCGCAACCGCTCGACCAGATCCTCCCCCAGCCAGCCGAGCCGGTGCCCGGGCAGCGCATCGTCGAGCCCCAGCATCCGCCGCGCATTGGTGCTCGCCTGCAGGATCTCGAGATCCTGCTCGCGCACGCTGATCAGGGCACCATGGGGCTGGATGGTCTGGATCGAATGCAGTGATTCGGGGTCACGACCCTCCGACCCGGCGATCGTGAACCTGGTCAAGGCGGAGAAACTGACACTCACAGACGGTAAACCTCCGTGCTCGGCGCCTGCCCGTGGCCACGGACGGCGGGGCAGGGCCTGCAGGCGGTGCGGGACTGGGCGGACGAACCGCCGCCCCGAACATCCGCCCGATGTCGGCGCCGACGGCGCACGACCGGGATTCGCAACCGGGCGCCGAGGGTCAGCAAGGGCGCCCCGGGCCCGGACATCTCAGACGATGGTACGTGAGCGACCCCAGGCATACCAGCGGGAGCACGGTCGACGTGACCCTCCGTCGCGCCTGAGTTACCATAATCGACTGACCCGCCCTCGTAGCTCAGCCGGATAGAGCAATCGCCTCCTAAGCGATAGGTCACAGGTTCGAATCCTGTCGAGGGCACCATCCCCCAGGCACCGGGACATCTCGCCGGCGGCCAGTATACCAGCCCCCCGCCGACACCCCGGCCGTGGCCCGCGCCGCCTGCGACCGCGCGCCGCCATGCCCGACTATGCCTGCCGGGCTCCGACCCGCGCCAGCCCGCGCAGCACCAGGTCGGGCACCGCCTCCCAGGGACGATCGAGCTGCCCGGCGAGCCGCGGCGCATCCCCCCCGGTCAGCAACAGCCGAGGCATCTCGCCGGTCTGCGAGACGAACTGGTCGTAGAGCCGGGTGGCAACGCCCAATACCGCTTGCAGGCTGCCGGCGGCCACCGCCGCACCGGTATCGCGCGCCCAGGACTCACCGCTCGGCTCGGCGGTGATCCGCGGGATCGCGGTGCCGGCGAGCAGACTCGCGCGCATCATCTCGATCCCCGGCAGGATCACCCCGCCGAGATGCTCGCCGTCGGCGGCGAGCAGATCGAAGGTCACCGCGGTACCGGCATCGAGAACGAGCTTGGCGCCCTCCCCCTCGGCCTCGGCCGCGACCAGTCCCAGCCAGCGATCGACGCCGAGCCGGCTCGGCTCGTCATAGGCGATGCGCAGCCGCCCCCAGGTCGCGCGCGTGGCGACGAACTCCGGCTCGAGCGCCCAATAGGCACGACTCACCCGACTCAGCGCCTCGGCCACCGCCGCGCCGCCGACATTGCTCACCAGCACGCGCTCGGGGCGCGGCGCCAACCGCTCCCAACTCGCCAACAGATCGAGCGGGATGCCGCCGTCGTGGCGCACCACCCCGACCTCGCCGAGCCCCTGCTCGTCAGCCAGGGTCCAGCGCAGATTGGTATTGCCGATATCGAGCAGCAACATCATCGGCCCTCCTCCGCGACCGGCCGCAGACTGACCTCGCCGGCCTGGAAGCGGCGCACCCCCTCGGCGGTCTCCAGTCGCAGCGCGCCATCGCTCTCGATCCCGGCATAGCGACCACGGATCACCCGCTCGCCGAGGTGCAACGCCACCGGCTGGCCGAGCAAGCTGTCGAACCGCCCCCAGCGCGCGAGGAAGGGGGCGAGACCGACGCGCTCGTAGTCTGCCAGGGCCTCGAGCAAGGCCTCGGCGAGCCGCCCGGCCAGCGCATTGCGCACGCCCTCGACCTCGGCGGGCAAGGCCTCGGCGAGCGTCACCCAGGGCTGGTCGATCGCCGCCCCCTGGTCAGCCGCCATACGCAGATTGATGCCGATGCCGACCACCAGATGGCTCGGCCCCTGCGACTCGCCGGCGACCTCGAGCAACAGCCCGGCGAGCTTGCGTCGCTGCCAGAGCACGTCGTTGGGCCACTTCAGCGCCACCCCTTCGACCCCAAGCGCGGCGAGCTGCTCGGCCACCACCACCCCGGCGACCAGGCTCGATGCCCCGAGCGCGGCCGGCGCCAGCGGCGAGCGCCACAGCAACGAGCCATAGAGATTGACCCCGAAGGGCGAGACCCAGGTCCGCCCCCGCCGCCCGCGCCCGGCGCTCTGCTGCTCGGCCAGACACAGGGTCGCCGAGGGCGCCCCGGCGGCGGCCTCGCGCATCAGCCAGGCGTTGGTCGAGTCGATCTGGTCATGGATGTCGAGCCGGGCGAGCCGCGCGCGCCCCTGTTCGGACATCGCCGCGAGCAGGCGCTCGCGCTCGAGCAGCTCCAGCGGCTGAGCGAGACGGTAGCCGCGCCCGCGCACCGATTCGAGCGCCAGGCCGAAGCGCTCGGCGGCCTTGCGCAACGCCTTCCACACCGCCGCGCGGGTGATGCCGAGGTGCGCGGCGACGGCCTCGCCCGAGTGCACCTCGCCGTCGGCGAGCAGCCGGATCAACGCGATCTGACGATCCATCCCCGCCCCCTCAGACATGACTGGCCAGCCAGGCCGCGCGCGCTGCCTGCGCAGCGGCATCGGCCTCGGGCAGCAGACGCAGCTCGCAGGTGTCGGCCGGGGCCGGCTGCGGACGCACGGCGAGTTCGAGCAGCTCGTCGTCGCGGAAGACGTGCAGCGACACCGGCGCATCCAGCGCACCGAGCGCGGCCACCGCGCGCTCGAAGTCATCGGCGCCGACCCGCAGCCCATCGAGCGCGACCAGCCGGTCGCCGGGGGCAAGCCCGGCGCGCTCGCCCGGCGAGCCGGCGAGGACATGGCGCACCACCCCCTCGGGCGCACCCGGCGCCAGGCGCACCCCAAGGGTGGCCGGGGCCTCGACCGGGTCGAAGCGCTCGACACAACCGCCGAGATCCTTGCCATCGCGCGCCGGGCGCAACCGCATCTCGATCCCCAGGGAGGCGAACAGCGGCGCGAGATCGAGCTCGTCGGTGGAATCGAGCGCGGTGGCGAAGAAATCGCCCAGCTCGAGCCCGCTGACCTCCTCGGCCAGGGCCTCGATACCGCGCTCGGCGACACCGACCCCAGTCCGTCCGTGGCGGGTCCAGAGCGCGCGCATCACCGTATCGAGCGAACAGGCCCCGGCGCTGCGCTGGCGCAGCGTCAGATCGAGCGCCAGCGCCACCAGCGCGCCCTTGAGGTAATAGCTGACGATGACGTTGGGCGCACTCTCGTCCTGCTTGTAGAAGCGGGTCCAGGCATCGAAGCTCGACCCGGCCAGGGTCTGCAGATGCCGTCCCGGGTTGCGCTGCAAGCGGGTGATGGCGTTGGCGAGCAGGCCGAGATAGGTCGCGGTGTCGATACGACCGCTGCGCACCAGCGCCAGCTCGTCGTAGTAGGAGGTGATGCCCTCGAAGGCCCACAGCAGACGGGTGTGGACCTCGTGCTCCAGACCGCCGTCGATCAGCGCCTGGGGACGGATGCGCTTGACGTTCCAGAGATGGAAGTATTCGTGACTGCACAGCCCGAGGAAGCGGACATAGCCCTCGCGCGGCGGACGGTCGCGCTCGGCGCGTCGCGGCAGATCGGCGCGGGCGCACATCAGGCTGGTCGAGAAGCGGTGTTCGAGCCCACCGTAACCGGCGCCGGTGACGCTGGTGAGGAACAGATAGCGGTCGAGCGGCAGTTCGCCGAACAGCGCCGCATGCTCGCGGCAGATGTGCTCGAGGTCCTCGACCAGCCGCTCACCGTCGGCGCGATGCTGCCCGCTGAGCACCATGCGATGGGGTACGCCGTCGACATCGAAGGGGATCTCGGTAAACCGCCCCATCTCCACCGGATGGTCGATCAGGTCGGCATAGTCATCGGCGAGATAGCGCCCGAAGCCGCGCGCATCGACCGACTCGGGCCGGCAGGCGCAGGCCAGGCGCCAGTCGGCGCGCCCCTCGCCCGGCGGCGGCAGCAGCTCGAGCGCGCAGGGGCGCTCATCGGCGCCGTCGACCCGCAGCAACAGCCCGGGACCGTTGAAATAGGCATGGGTGGCATCGAGATGACAGCCGCGCACCGAGCGATCCCAGGCATGGACCCGATAGCGTACCCGCGCCGTGGCGACCGGCCGGTCGGCGACCCAGGTCTGCTTGTCGTGTTTCTCCAGCGCGAGCGGCGCACCCTCGCCATCGCTGGCGGCGATCTCGACGAGATTGCGGGCGAAGTCGCGGATCATATAGCTGCCCGGGATCCACGCCGGCAGACTCAGGCGCAACATGGCGGGCGCAGCGCGGGACAGCAACAACTCGACCTCGAAGAGATGGGCCTCGGGGTCGACAGGATGAACACGATAGGTCAGATCGACCGGTTGATTGCGGGTTTCAGGCATGGTCCGAAGGATTGCAGCGGATGAAGACGCCGCTACGGTAGCAGATGCCCAGGGTGCACGCAGCGTCCGGGATGCCGGGGGAGGCCCGTCGTGACACCAGCCCGACTGACGGGTGGAGGTGGAGCCTCGGCAAGCGGGTCATGTTGGGGAGGAGCAGGTCGGGGTCGGACGACCCCGCCTGATGGCGGACCGGGGATGGTCCGCCGGGCGTCCCGCCGACACCTCGGCAGGACACCGCGGGGGAGCGGCGGCAGCGCCCCTCCCCCTGAGGCGACGCCTTACCAGCGCGGTCCGCGAGACGGACGCTCACCACGGGGCTTGGCCTGGTTGACCTTCATGTTGCGCCCCTTGAGCGGGGTGTCGTTGAGGGCCTTGATGGCGGTATCGGCCTCGGAGTTGTTAGGCATCTCGACGAAGCCGAAACCCTTCGACTCACCGGTGAACTTGTCGGTGATCAAGTTCACGCTGGAGATCTCACCGTAGGCGGCGAACACGGCCTGAAGTTCTTCCTGAGTCACGCCGTAAGCGAGATTGCCAACATAAATATTCATATTCGGGATATCCATACGAGCGCGCATTGAAGAGAAAGAGAACAGCCGAAAAATCAACGCGCAACTGATTCGACAGTTTTTGTCTCCACCGTTGGAGACCAGGCCCACGTCTTCGGTACCGGCAACGGGGCATCCGGAATGGTGATCCGGAGCGATTGTCACGAGGCCGGCGTCCGATGTCCGGCGCGTCCGATCAACGGACGACGACCTGACGGCAGCGCACGGAAGCGCTGCATTGGGGCCAAGGCGGATGGACGCACCACCCGCCGATACGGACCGATCAGGCCCGTGTCGAGCCGCCTTGGCCGAGCCGGGCGCGCTTGGCGCCCTGACCGGACCGCGACTTGGATGCAGGACGCCCGGAGCGCTCCCGCTGTGCATTGCCGCCGTTACCCCGGCCGCCATTGCGACCGCCCGAACGACGGTGACGACCGCCCCGACCATGATCGAGGGTCTCGCTCGCCGGCGCCTCGGCCGAGGGCTCGAAACCGGCAACCGGCTGGAGCACGATCTCACGCTTGATCAGACGCTGGATGCCATTGAGCAGCTTGCGCTCGTCATGGCTGACCAGCGACAGCGCCCGACCACCGGCACCGGCGCGACCCGTGCGTCCGATGCGGTGAACGTAGTCTTCGGCAACGGCGGGCAGCTCGAAGTTCACCACCTGGGGCAGGTTGGCGATGTCGATGCCGCGCGCGGCGATGTCGGTCGCCACCAGCGCCCGCACCCGCCCCTGCTTGAACTCGCTCAGCGCTCGAGTGCGCGCCGACTGACTCTTGTTGCCATGGATCGCCGCTGCGGCAATCCCCTCGCGCCCCAGATACTCGGCCAAGCGGTTGGCACCGGCCTTGGTCCGGGTGAACACCAGCGCCTGCTCCCAACCCTCACGGTGGAAGAGATGGGCCAGCAGCTCACGCTTGCGCGACTTGTCGACCGGGTGCGCACCCTGCTCCACGGTCTCGGCGGCGGTATTGCGCCGGGCGACCTCGACCAGCTTGGGCTGATGGAGGATGCCGTCGGCGAGGCGCCGGATCTCGTCGGAATAGGTCGCCGAGAACAGCAGGTTCTGACGTTGCTTGGGCAGCAGCGCGAGCACCTTGCGGATATCGTGGATGAAGCCCATGTCGAGCATCCGATCGGCCTCGTCGAGGACCAGGATCTCGACCGCGGACAGGTCCAGGGTGCGGCGCGCGGCATGATCGAGCAGTCGCCCCGGCGTGGCCACCAGGATGTCGACGCCGCGCCGCAGTCGGTCGACCTGCGGCTGCATGCCGACACCACCGAAGATCACCGTCGAGCGCAGCGACACCTCACGACCATAGGCCTGGAAGCGCTCGCCGATCTGTGCCGCCAGTTCGCGAGTCGGCGACAGCACCAACGCACGGGGCAGGCGTCGTCCACCATTGCTCTTGCGGGCCGCGAGCAGCTGCAGTACGGGAAGCGCGAAGGCCGCCGTCTTGCCGGTGCCGGTCTGGGCGCCGGCGAGCAGATCATGGCCCGCCAGGACCGCAGGGATGGCCTGCTCTTGGATCGGGGTCGGGCGTGCATAGCCCTGACCTGCCACGGCACGCAGCAGATCGGCCCGCAGGCCGAGCGAATCGAAGGACATGAAGACTCCTGAAACCAGCCTAACCCAAGTCTTGAATGCTGGGGCCGGTCTAGGCAAAAAAGAGGGAGGACGTTCGAGGGTGAGGCCTTGATGGCAAGGTCGGTTCAGCCGCGAGACGACGCATCGACCGGTTGATGCGATGGATGCAGTCTACGCGCTCGGCAAGACGAAAGCCAGCGATCCATTGCAATGATCTCATCCATGAGCTGAAAACACGTCGAACCCGCCTCCGCATCGTCCGCGGCCTGCGCGGATGATATCCAGCGGCGCGGAAGGACGGAGGCGAAGCGATGGATCAACCGTTCTTGACCTGCAGATAGGTCTTTTTGAAGGTGTCGCGATCTTCCTTGGAGCTGTGGTCGAGACCCTTTTCCGTCATCTTGTCCTTCATCCAGCGCGGCAGCACGCCACGGACATAGACGTTTTCCGGGTTCTCCGGGTCGAAGTACTCGGTGTACTGGCGCGAGCCGGAGGACTTGCGGGCACCAGTGCGGCGGGGCTTCTTCCCATCGAGCAGCTCGACGATCTCGGCGAGATCATAGCCGCGCTGCTGAATCAGGTCGCGGACCTCCTGGGCCACTTCCTTCTTCGCCTCGCGACGACGGATCTCGAGTGCGCGCTTGAGCTCGGACTGCTTGCTCTCGGCCTCTTCCAGCTGGCGCCGGATTTCCTCGACGCTAAGGTTAGCGTACTCCACGTGGTCTACCTCCAATGGGGTTAGGGTGTTTTTCTTTGATGGACGCAAAAGACAGAATCTGCGCGCACCGCGTAATTTATTCGATTTATTACAAAAGTCAAGCAAAGACCTTTTATTGACCGGCCTTTTTAACTATAAAAAAACAACCACGACATCCGCTCATGCGCCTAACCGGCCATAGAGTGAACGATAAAGAACCCCCTCCTCCAGCAAATGCGGCATCCCGGCAATCTCACAAGGGGATTGCCATCGCACATTGACGAAAGGCGGGTTGATTTGGCAGGAAAAGATGATGCCGCCGGGGCGATGTCGTACACGAAAGAAGACATCCAGCTCCCCCGAACGACACCGACTCATTCAATGAGTGGAGGCTGGCGACTCGGATCCTCGCGCATGGCGGCAAGAAACATGGCATCGCCATAGCTGAAGAAGCGATAACGTTCGGCCACGGCATGACGGTAGGCCGCCATCATCCGCTGATACCCGGCAAAGGCGCACACCAGCATCAGCAGGGTCGACTCGGGCAGATGGAAATTGGTGACCATGGCATCGACCACGCGGAAGCGATAACCCGGACGAATGAACAACCGGCTCTCGCCGCGATAAGGACGCAGCTCGCCGCCGGCCGCTGCGGTCTCCAGCGCTCGCACACTGGTGGTGCCGACGGCGATCACCCGAGCGCCACGGGCGCGGGTCTCGGCCACCCGCGCGCACAGCGCCTCGTCGACCTCCAACCACTCCGAGTGCATGTGGTGCTGGTCGAGATCATCGACCCGTACCGGGCGGAAGGTCCCGGCACCGACATGCAGGGTGATCTCGGCACGCTCGACGCCGCGCGCATCGAGCCGATCGAGCAACGCCTCATCGAAGTGCAACCCGGCCGTCGGCGCCGCCACCGCGCCGGCATTGCGCGCATAGACGGTCTGATAGCGCGACTCGTCGGCGGCCTCGTCGGCGCGGGTGATATACGGCGGTAGCGGCATGTGCCCGAAGCGCTCCATCAATACCGCGAAGTCGTCATCGAGTGCGCGCAGCCGGAACAGGTCATCATCACGTCCGATCACCTCGATGCGCGGCACGCCGTCGATCGAGAGCCGGGCGCCGGGCTTGGGCGACTTGCTCGCGCGCAGATGCGCCAGCGCCACCCCGGGCTCGACCACCCGCTCGATCAGCAGCTCCACCCGCCCGCCGGTCTCCTTGATGGCGAACAGACGCGCGCGCATCACCCGGGTGTTGTTGAACACCAGCAGATCGTTCGGTCGCAGCAGTGCGGGCAGGTCGAGAAAGCGTCGGTCACTCGGCCGCTCGGCCCCGGCCTCGAGCACCAGCAGGCGCGAGGCGGCACGCTCGGCAAGCGGATACTGCGCGATCAACTCGTCGGGAAGCTCGAAATGGAAGTCTGAACGGCGCATCGCTTGACAGTGCAAAAGAGATCGAGGGTCGACGGATAGCCACCGACCGGGAAACAGGGGCACGAGACGCCGCGAACACGGCATCTCGCACGAATACGAAAGCATGGGGACCGCCGTCACGCCCGATCGGGCCGACGACATCCTTGCGGTCAGCGCACGACGTCTGGTCGCGACCGGGCTGCGCCGCCAGGAACTCGGCGCGACGAAAACGGATCATTGTCGCCGATCGGCGCGCACTTGTCCTTGGCCGGGATCAATCCAGCACCAAGCGGACCAGGCTCCATAGGCGATGGCCCGGACTCTGGTCTAACATGCCCGCTCCATCGCAACCGGCATCACAGCACCGAGATGATCAGCTACGGAATCGACCGCCTGCTCGCCGAGCCCGAGCTGCGCCGCCCACTGCACGGCCGGCGCCTCGCCCTGCTCGGCCACGCCGCCTCGCTGAGCGCCAGCGGCCAGCACAGCCTCGACGCCCTGATGGCGCTCCCCGACCTCGACCTGGTGGCCGCCTTCGGCCCCCAGCACGGGATGCGCGGCGACAAGCAGGACAACATGGTCGAGACCCCGGACGAGCGCGATCCGCGCCACGGCATCCCGGTCTACAGCCTCTATGGCGAGGCGCGCTATCCGACCGCGCGGATGCTCGAGAGTTTCGACGTGCTGCTGGTCGACCTGCAGGACGTCGGCACCCGCATCTACACCTACATCACCACCCTGGCCTATCTGATCGAGGCCTGCGCCCGCCATGGCAAGGCGCTGTGGGTGCTCGATCGCCCCAACCCCGCCGGGCGCCCGATCGAGGGCAGCATCCTCGAACCGGGCTGGGAGAGCTTCGTCGGCGCCGGGGCACTGATCATGCGCCACGGTCTCACCCTCGGCGAGCTGGCGCGCTGGTTCGCCGCGCGCGGCGGGCACGACCTCGAGCTCGAGGTGGTCGAGATGCAGGGCTATCGGCCCGAGCAGGGGCCCGGGTTCGGCTGGCCGTTGCACCAGCGCCCCTGGGTCAACCCCAGCCCCAACGCCGCCAGCCTCAACATGGCGCGCTGCTATCCCGGCACCGTGATGCTCGAGGGCACCACCCTCTCCGAGGGACGCGGCACCACCACCCCGCTGGAACTGGTCGGCGCCCCGGACCTCGACTTCAACCGCATCCTCGCGCGGATGGAGGCGCTGTGCCCGGCCTGGACCCGCGGCGCACTGCTGCGTCCCTGCTGGTTCGAGCCGACCTTCCACAAGCACCAGGGCGCGCGCTGCGCCGGGGTGCAGATCCACACCGATCAGGCCGGCTACGATCACGGCGCGTTCCGCCCCTACCGGCTGATCGCGCTGTTGTTCAAGGCGCTGCGTCTGGAGTCCCCCGACTATCCGCTGTGGCGTCACTTCGCCTATGAGTACGAGCACGAGCGCCTGGCCATCGACCTGATCTGCGGCGGCCCGCTGCTGCGCGAATGGGTCGACGACCCCGCGGCCACCCCCGCCGATCTCGAACGGCGCCTGAGCGCCGACGAGCACGCCTGGCGCGAGCAGATCGAGCCGCTGCTGATCTACCCCTGACCCCGGGAGGAGCCCCGTGTGCGCACCACCGTCGCCATCCTGCTGACCCTGCTGGGCCTCGCCGCCCCGGCGCTCGCCGAGACACGACCGGCGATCGGCCTGGCGCTCTCCGGCGGCGGCGCGCGCGGCGCCGCCCATGTCGGCGTGCTGCGCGAGCTCGAACGCCGCCGCATCCCCATCGACTACATCGCCGGCACCTCGATGGGCGCGGTCGTCGGTGGACTCTATGCCATGGGGATGTCGCCCGACGAGATCGAGCGGACGATCGAGGACATCGACTGGACGGCGATCTTTCAGGACGAGCCGGCCCGTGCCACGCGACGGATGCAGCGCAAGCTCGAGGACCGGAGCTTTCTGATCAAGAGCCGCCCCGGGGTCGACGAGGAGGCCGGGCGGGTCAACCTGGTACCGGCGCTGATCCAGGGCCAGCGGCTGGAACTGGCGCTGCGCGAGTATACCCTGCCGGCCACCGCGATTCACGACTTCGACCGTCTGCGCATCCCCTTCCGCGCCATCGCCACCGATGTCGTCAGCGGCGAGGCGGTGGTGCTCGGCGGCGGTGATCTGGCCACCGCGATCCGCGCCAGCATGGCCGTCCCCGCGGTGTTCGCCCCGGTCGAGATCGGCGAGCGACTGCTGGTCGACGGCGGGCTGGCGATGAACCTGCCGATCGGGGTGGTGCGCGAGATGGGCGCCGAGATCGTCATTGCCGTCGACATCGGTGGCCCGCGCCGCGATCGCGAGTCGATCACCGACGTGCTGGAGATGCTCGATCAGGTCGCCAGCCTGGTGACCTGGCGCAACACCCAGGCCGAGATCGCCACCCTGGGCCCGCGCGACCTGCTGCTCACCCCGCCGCTCGGGCGCCGGGTGCTGGCCAGCGACTTCGACAAGATGCTCGAGGCGATCGCCATCGGCGAGCAGGCCGCGCGCGCCACCGGGGCGCCGCTCGACGCCCTCGCCCTGCCCGCGGCGCGCTATGCCGCCTACCGCCAAGCCCACCGCCGCGCCGACTACCAGGCGCCAGTGATCACTCGGCTCGGCATCGACAACGACTCCGGGCTCGACGACGCGGTGCTCGCCCGGCGCATCCAGGTCACCCCCGGCGAGCGGTTCGACCCCGAGACGCTCGCCGAACAGATCGAGCGGGTCTACGACCAGGACGTGTTCGAGACGGTGCGCTACCGCATCGAGCCCGAACCGGGCGACGACGAACGCGCCGCGCTGCACATCAGCGCGCGCGAGAAGCGCTGGGGCACTAGCTCGCTGCAGGGTGGGCTGGAGCTGAGTTCGAGCGGCGGCGGCAACTCCCGCTTCAACCTCGGCGCGGCCTATACCAAGGCCCCGCTCACCGATCTCAACGGCGAGTGGCGCACCGAGATCCGGCTCGGCGAGGAGCCGGGCATCCTCTCCAACCTCTATCTGCCGCTCGACCCCGCCGAGCGCTGGTTCGCCGGGCTGGGCGTCGGCTATCTCTCCGAGAGCCTGACCCTGTTCGACCCCAGCGCCCAGGACGCGCCGCTCGCCGAGTACCAGCTCAACCGGTTCGGCGCCAACGTCAAGCTCGGGCGCAATCTCGGCGACTGGGGCCGGATCGCGCTCGGCTACGCCCACTATCGCGGCGACGCCGACCTGCGCGTCGGCGATCCCGGCTTCGGCGGCTACAACTTCGACGTCGGCGCACTCGAGTTCAGGTTCGACATCGACACCCTCGACAGCGCCAACTTCCCCGCCAGCGGCTGGGCCGCGAGCGCCTTCGGCGAACACTCGCGCACCGCACTCGGCGCCACCAGCAACTACGACCAGGCCGGGATCGAGCTGGTGCACGCCCTGGGGCGCGGTCGTCACCGCCTGATCACCGCGCTGACCCTGGCCGGCAACTTCGGCGGCGAGACCCCGCTGCACGCCTACTACCGGCTCGGCGGCTTCCTCAACCTCTCCGGCTTCAACCAGCTCGAACTCTCCGGGGCCAACCTCGGGCTGGCGCGCGCGATCTATCTTCACGCCTTCGACACCGGGCTGGTGCCGACCTATGCCGGCGCCTCGCTCGAGGTCGGCAACACCTGGGCGCGGCGCGGCGACATCGGCGCCGACAGCCTGCGTCTGGGCAGCAGCCTGTTTCTCGGCGCCGACACCCCGATCGGCCCGCTCTATCTCGGCTACGGCTATGCCGACGGCGGCAACGACGCCCTCTATCTGTTCCTCGGTCGTCCCTGGAACCGGGCGCTGATCCACTAACCCTGGGGCGGCGCGGCGAAGTACAGCAGCGCGCGCAGCCCGGGCCGGTTGTCCTCGAGCACCACCCGCGCCCGATGCAGCTCGGCCACCGCCCGCACCAGACTCAGCCCCAACCCGCTGCCCAGGGTCGAGCGGCTGTCGTCGGCGCGGAAGAAGCGGCGGAACACCGCCTCGCGCAGCGCCTCCGGGATGCCCGGCCCGTCGTCGGCGACACCGATGCAGGGGGCGCCATCGCGGGTGTCGAGACGGATCACGATGGCGCCCTCGGGCGGACCGTACTTGATGGCGTTGTCGACCAGATTGGCGAGCGCCTGGAACAGCAGGTCACGATCGCCGGCGAGCGTCGCCGGGACGGCGATCTCCAGGGTCAGGCGCTGACCGCGCTCGGCGGCCACCGGCTCGTAGAGCTCGCGCAGATCCTCCAGCAGCGCCGCCAGCGCCACCGGGGCGAAGGCCGCGCGGCGTCCGCCCGACTCGATCCGGGCGATGCGCAACAGCGCATTGAAGGTCGCCAGCAGCTCGTCGGCGTCGGCGATCGCGGTCTCGGCCAGCGCCCGCGCCGCCTCGGGGTCGTCGAGCGCGGCGGCGAGCAGCTCCAGCCGGGTGCGCAGCCGGGTCAGCGGGGTGCGCAGGTCGTGGGCGATGTTGTCCGAGACCTGCCGCACCCCGGCCATCAGCCCCTCGATACGATCGAGCATCTGGTTGAGGTTGCGCGCGAGCTGATCGAAATCGTCGTCGCTGCCGCCGAGCGGGATGCGCCGGGCCAGATCGCCGGCCATGATCTCGCGACTGGTGTGGTTGATCGCCTCGAGCCGGCGCACCACCCCGGCGCTCATCAGCCAGCCGCCGAGCAGCGCCAGCGCGGCGGTCATCGCCACCCCCCAGTAGAGCGCCCGCTCGATCAGGGTGCGCGTCGCCTCCAGCTCGCGGATGTCGCGCCCGACCAGCAGCCGCAGCCCGCCGCGCAGCCGAAACACCCGCGCCCGCGCGGCGTGCGCCGCACCGACATCATCGGGACCGCGCTCGCGCAGCCGGAAGCGCACCCAGCCCGACTCATCCGGGGTATCGGCCGGCCAGCGGTCGAGGTTGCCGAGGATCCACTGGCGCCGGGCATCGACCAGCAGATAGACGCTCGCGCCGCTGGGATCGCGACGGATGCGCTCCTCGATCAGTGTGCGCAGACCGGCCAGCCCGCGCTGGCGGTACTGCTCGGCCAGCCCCCGCACCTCGGCGGCGATGGTGGCGTCGGTCTGGCGGTCCATGTACCCGGCCGTCGACCAGTAGATGAAGCCGAGCAGGATCGCCGCCGAGGCGCAGGCGAGCAGGACGTGGAGCAGCGCGAGGCGAAAGATCGAGCTGTGGAGGATACGCCCGACCCGGCGCCGCGCCCGCGACCAGGTCGCCTGCGCCAGACGCATCGGGCTCATGCGGCGCGGATCATGTAGCCGGCGCCGCGCACCGTGTGCAGCAACGGGGTCGGGAAGTCCTTGTCGATCTTCGCCCGCAGCCGGCTGACATGGACGTCGATGACATTGGTCTGGGGGTCGAAGTGATAGTCCCAGACATGCTCGAGCAGCATGGTCCGGGTCACCACCTGACCGGCATGGCGCAGCAGGTACTCGAGCAGGCGGAACTCGCGCGGCTGCAGCACGATCGCGCGTCCGCCACGGGTCACCTCGCGCGCGAGCAGGTCCATCTCCAGATCGCCCACCCGCAGCCGCGTCTCCGGCGCCTCGCCGCCACCGCGCCGCAACAGCGCCTCGAGCCGGGCGTGCAGCTCGGAGAAGGCAAAGGGCTTGGTCAGATAGTCATCGCCGCCGGCGCGCAGCCCCTCGACGCGGTCGTCGACCTCACCGAGGGCGCTGAGGATCAGCGCCGGGGTGTGATCGTCGGCGGCGCGCAGGGTGCGCACGATCGCCAGTCCGTCGAGCCCGGGGAGCATGCGATCGACGATCAGCGCGTCATAGCCGCCGCCGGCCGCCTGCAGCAACCCCTCGCGACCATCATCGGCATGGTCGACCAGGGCGCCGATCTCGCCCAGCGCCTTGCGCAGATAATCGGCCATCTGCGCATCATCCTCGATCAGCAGGATCCGCATCCCCGCGCCCGCCGCTCAGTCGGCCACCGGCAGGGCGACGAACAGCGCCGCACCGTCGCGCTCGAGGCGCACCACCACCGATTCGCGCCCGGCCTCGAGCGCGGTCTCCAGGGCCGCGCGCAGCGCCGCCGGCGAGTCGACCGGCGCGTTGCCGAACATCGAGATCAAGGCCCCGGGTCGCACCCCGGCACGCGCCGCAGGTCCTCCCGGCACCACCTCGCT
This sequence comes from Marichromatium sp. AB31, assembly GCF_003718685.1. NCBI lineage: Bacteria > Pseudomonadati > Pseudomonadota > Gammaproteobacteria > Chromatiales > Chromatiaceae > Marichromatium > Marichromatium sp. AB31. The sequence goes on from NZ_RHFI01000005.1 coordinate 100,429, forward strand.
CACCACCACCCCGGCACGCTCGGGGCCGATGCCGAGCTCGGCGCGCAGCTCCGGGCTCAGTGCCCGGACCCGCAGCCCCAGGTGCTCGAGTTCGAGCGGCGCGCCCGGCGCGGCCGCGGCCACCTGCGGGTTCGAGGCGGGCATCCGCCCGATCTCGACATCGAGGCGCTGGCGGCGCCCCTCGCGCCACACCTCCAGTTCGAGGGTGCTGCCCGCCGGGGTCGCCGCCACCAGCCGGGGCAGGTCGCGATAGTCCGTGATCGGCGTACCGCCGGCGCTGAGGATCAGGTCGCCGGCGCGCAGCGCGCTCGCCGCCGCCGGCGTACCGTCAAGCACCTCGGCCACCAGCACGCCATCGTCCGCCGCGCGCCCAAGCGCGGCGGCCAACTCCGGGGTCACCGCCTGGATCCGCACCCCGAGCCAGCCGCGCTCGACATGACCCTTGTCACGCAGATCCTCGACCACTCGACGCACCATCTCGGCGGGGATGGCGAAGCCGATGCCGACGTTGCCCCCGGAGGGCGAGTAGATCGCGGTGTTGACCCCGATCACCCGGCCACTGGCATCGAACAGCGGACCGCCGGAGTTGCCGCGGTTGATCGCCGCGTCGATCTGCAGATAGTCGTCATAGGGGCCGGAGTGGATATCACGCCCGCGCGCCGAGATGATCCCGGCATTGACCGAGCCGCCGAGCCCGAAGGGGTTGCCCACCGCCAGCACCCAGTCGCCGACGCGCGCCTGCGCCGAATCGCCCAGCTCGACATGGGGCAGCGGCCCGTCGGTCTCGATCTTGAGCAGCGCCAGATCGGTCTTGTCGTCGCGCCCCACCACCCGGGCCTCGTGGCTGCTGCCGTCGTTGAGCACCACGGTGACCTCGGTGGCACCGTCGATGACATGATTGTTGGTGACGATATGACCCTCGGGGTCGATCAGGAAACCCGAGCCCTGACCGCGCACCCGGCGCGGCTGGGCGAGCCCGGGGGACTCGAAGAAGCGCCGGAAGAACTCCGGCACCGGCATCTCCTCGGGCCACTGCGGCAGCCCCTGCAGCCGCGTGCCGGTTTCGGCGACCACGGTGACGTTGACCACCGCCGGGACCACCCGCTCGGCGACATCGGCAAAGCTCGGCAGGCCCTGCATGGCGGCGGGGCCGGCCAGCGCCGGCGTCACGGCGAGCGTCGTCGCACCACCACCACCGAGCAGCGCCATGCTCAAGGCCACGGCGAGCGCGCCGCGTCTGATCGGGACCTGTGGATCGCTGATTGCACGCATACCTGTCGACTCCTCCTCAATACCGCTGCCGGCCCGTCCCGTAACAGGTACCGGGACCTCACCGACGAGACTGGATGGTTCGACGATGAGTATCGCCAGGGTCGGCTTGCCAGCGCCTTGCGACAAGATTAACGATCGTTAAGGAAGCAGCGCCCGGCCCCTCTTGAGACCGCCCAGGGCGTGCCCTGGCGGCAAGAGGCGGGGACCGCCCGATGCCGACCACCCTTGCGTCGACGAGGTTTCGCACCAATCCTTGCACTGCACCCGGGACATGGGGACACAGCGCCCGGATCATGCTCACCGACACCAAAGGAGATCGCTTCACGATGAAGATCAGACCCGCCAGCCTGACCCTCGCCTCGGCCATTGCACTCGCCTCCGCCGGCCTCTCTCCGGTCGCGCTGGCCGAGCTGCGCGACGTGCCGGTGACCGGCGCCGCGGTCACCACCGAGCTGACCGGCACCGTCGAGGTGGTCAATCTCGACAAGCGCATGCTCACCATCCGCACCCCCGAGGGCGAGTTCGTGGTACTGCACGTCCCCGACGAGGTGACCCGGCTCGACGAGGTCAAGATCGGCAACACCCTCAACGTCAGCAAGACCGAGGCGGTGCTGATCGACCTGCAGAAGGGCTCGGACGCCGGCACCGTCGGCATGACCAAGGAGCGCGAGGTGGCGCGCGACCCGGGCGCCAAGCCCGCCGGCGCCATCGTCGACACCCTCACCCTCTACGGCAAGATCGAGGCGGTCGACCGCGAGGCCGCGACCGTCACCGTGCGCGGCCCCAACCGCACCCTGGCGTTCACCGTCGAGGACCAGGCGCTGCTCGATAGCGTCGCCCCGGGCGACGGGGTGGTGGCCACCTATATCACCGCCATCGACGGCTTCGTCACCTTCGAATGATCCCACAGCCGGGGCGCCGCCCCGGCCCCGAACTCAGCCAGCGCCCTGCTGCATCCGCTCCAGGGCGCTGAGGATCGCCGCCGAGTCGAGCTCACCGCCGTCGGCGGCGAGCAGCGTCTCGAGATGGGCGGCGACCTGTGCGGCCAGCGGCAGCTCGAGCCCCTGCTCGCGCGCCCCCTCCTCGACCAGACGCATGTCCTTGCGGTGCAGCCGCGCCTTGAAGCCGGGCCGGTAGTCGCCATCGAGCATGCGCTGGCCGTGCAGCTCGAGCACCCGACTGGCGGCGAAGCCGCCGAGCAGCGCCTCGCGCACCCGCGCCGCGTCCACCCCCGAGGCACGCGCCAGCAGCAGCGCCTCGGCCACCGCGGCGATGGTGCCGCCGACCACCACCTGATTGCACGCCTTGCACACCTGTCCGGCGCCATGCTCGCCGATATGGACGATGTTGGTGCCCAGCACCTCGAACAGCGGGCGCACCCGCGCGAACACCTCCGGGTCGCCGCCGACCATGATCGACAGCCGCCCCTCGCGCGCGCCGACGTCGCCCCCCGAGACCGGGGCGTCGAGCATCGCCACCCCGCGCCCGGCCAGCCGCGCGGCGATGGCGCGGGTGGCCGAGGCCGAGATGGTGCTCATGTCGACCACCACGCTCCCCGGTCGCGCCCCCTCGATCACCCCGTCGGGGCCGAGCAGTACCTGCTCGACATCCTCGGTGTCGGAGACGATGGTGAACACCACGTCGACCGCGCGCGCCAGCGCCGCCGGGCTCGCACAGACCTCGACGCCGGCCTCGCGCAACGGCGCCAGCGCCGTCTCGCGACGCGCATACACCGCCAGCCGGTGACCGGCGCGCAACAGGTTCAGCGCCATCGGCGCACCCATCAGGCCGAGGCCGATGAATCCAATCCGCTCTGTCATCTCTCAGGGGTCTCCTCGGGGGGCGCCGGGTCGAGCAGCTCCAGCCAGTGCACCACCGCCACCGAGGCGCCGGCGGCGAGCTGGAGCTGGCAGCCGACGTTGGCGGTGGCGATGAGCGCGGGCCGGCCGCCCTCCAGGGCGCCGAGCTTGTTCTCCAGCAGGCGGCGCGAGAGCACCGGCTGGGTGATCGAATAGGTCCCGGCCGAACCGCAGCACAGGTGCGCCTCGGGCACCGCGGTGAGGGTGAAGCCGAGACGCTCGAGCACGCCCTCGACCACGCCGTCGAGCCGCAGCACGTGCTGTTGGCTGCAGGGCGCGTGATAGGCCACCCGCCGCCCGGCACCGGGCCGACCCAACGCGGTCAGGTCGGCGGCGGCGAGCACCTCGGCCGGGTCGCGGGCGAGCGCGGCGACCCGCGCCGCCCGCCCGGCATAGTCCGGGTCGTCGGCCAACGCCTCACCGTACTCGCGCACCATGCTCGCACAACCGCTGGCGGTCACCAGGATCGCCTCGCAGCCGGCCTCGATCTCCGGCCACCAGGCGTCGATCGCCCGGCGCATCCGCGCCCGCCCGCCGGCCTGATCGTCGAGATGATACGCCAGCGCACCGCAACAGACCGCCGCGGGCGCGCGCACCAGCTCGATGCCGAGACGCGCGAACACCCGCGCCGCGGCGGCGTTGGTGCGCGGGGTCGCGCCCCCCTGCACGCAACCATCGAGCACCAGCATCCGCCGCCCCAGGCCGCGCGAGGCCGGCGCCGCACCCGGCGCGACCCGCGGCGGGATCCGCGCGGCCAGTCGCGCCGGCAACAACGGGCGCGCCAGCCGCCCGAGGGCGAGCAGCGCGCGCACCCGCCCCGCCCCCGAGAGACCGAGGATCAGCGCCCGCCGCAACAGGCGCTGGCGCCAGGGGCGGCGCACCTGGGCAGCGACCAGACCGCGACCGATCTCGGCCAGACGCGCGTAGCGCACCCCGGAGGGACAGGTGCGCTCGCAGGCGCGACAGCCGAGACAGCGATCGAGGTGCTGCTGCACCACGGCGGTGGCCGGCGCACCCTCCATCACCCGCTTGATCTGGTAGATGCGCCCGCGCGGCCCGTCGAGCTCGTCGCCGAGCAGCTGATAGGTCGGACAGGTGGCGGTACAGAAGCCGCAGTGGACGCAGGCGCGAAGGATGGCGTCGGCCTCGCGACCGGCGGCGGTGTCGAGCAGCTCGGGGAGCAGATCGGTACGCATGCGGACTCCGGGTCAAGGCGGCGGCGCCCCGCTAGAACTCGGCATGGAAGCGCCCCGGATTGAGGATGCCGTGGGGATCGAAGGCCTGCTTGAGGTTGCGATGCAGGGCGAGCAGCGGCGGCGACAACGGGGTGAAGGGGGAGCGCATCGCCTCGCCGCCGCGGAAACAGGTCGCGTGCCCGCCGAGCCGCGCGGCCTCGGCGCGCACCACCTCCGCGGGGTGGGCCGCGCGCAGCCAGCGCTGCGCCCCACCCCACTCGATCAGCTGGGGGGCGTCGAGCGCCAGCGCCGGGGCGTGCGGCGGCAGCGAGAGCCGCCACAGCGGCGCGCCCGGCGCGGTGAAGAAGGGGTGGCGCTGCTCGCGGATCAGCGTGTCCCAGAAGTCCTCGGCCCGCTCCGGCTCGACGCGCTCGCCACCGATCCCGGCGGCGGCGGGCGCGAGCGCGCGCTCGGCTCCGGAGAGTCGCAGCCACAGCCGCTCGCCGTCGTGACAGCTCGCGCTCAACGGCAACGGCCGACGCGCCAGCGCGCGCAGCCGGGCGAGCGCCTCGTCACCGTCGCAGTCGAGCACCTGGGTGCGCACCGCCTCGGGGCGCGGCAGCACCTTGAGGCTGATGTCGAGAAGGATGCCGAGGGTGCCGAAGGCGCCGGTCATCAGCCGGGCGATGTCGTAACCGGCGACGTTCTTCATCACCGCGCCGCCGAAGCGCAGCACCTCGCCGCGCCCGGTGAGCACCCGCGCGCCGAGCACCAGATCGCGCGCCGCCCCGGCATGGGGGCGCGCCGGCCCTGAGAGGCCACAGGCGATGGTGCCGCCGAGGGTGGCGCCGGGGCCGAAGTGCGGCGGCTCGAAGGGGAGACACTGCCCGGCCTCGGCGAGCGCCGTCTCGATCTCACGCAGCGGGGTGCCGGCGCGGGCGGTGAGGGTGAGTTCGCGCGGCTGGTGGTCGAGGATGCCGCGATGCCCGGCGAGCGCGAGCGGACGGCCCGCGCAGCGCCGACCGAGAAAGTCCTTGGTGCCGCCGCCACGCAGACACAGCGGCGTGGTGGCGGCGATCGCCGCAGTCACGCTGGCGCACAGCTCGGCGGTCAGGTCCTGGCTCATCCGGGGGCCTCGCGCATCCCTGGTCGTCGTCGCGACGAGCGACGATGGGATCGGGCGCGTTGACCGCACCCGATCGACGATGCCCCCTTAGATCAGGCCGGATTCACCGATCGCAATGCCAGGCGGATGATCTCCTCGGAGGTCTTGGCGCCGTCGTCGGCGGCGCGCGCCATGCGCGTCGCATCGGCCGGACGGAAGCCGAGCGCGACCAGGGCGCTGACCGCATCGGCGAGCGCCTGGTCGGTACCGGGAGCGCTCTCGCTCGCAGCCCCGGCGAGGGCCGGGGTGAGGGTCGCCTCGAGCCGATCGCGCATCTCCACCACCAGGCGCTGGGCGGTCTTCTTGCCGATTCCGGGGAGTTTGGTGAGGGCGGCGACGTCCTCGTACTCGACACACTGGGCGAAGCGCGCCGCGTCCATCCCCGAGAGGATCGCCAGCGCCATCCGCGCGCCCACCCCGGTGACCTTGAGCAGGTTGCGAAACAGTGCACGGTCCGACTCGCGGATGAAGCCGTAGAGCACCTGGGCGTCCTCGCGCACCGCCAGATGGGTGATCAGGGTGACCGTCTCGCCCACCGCCGGCAGCTCGTAGAAGGTCGACATCGGCGCCTCGAGTTCATAGCCGACGCCACCGACGTCGAGCATCAGCCGAGGCGGCTGCTTGTGGACCAGCTGTCCACGCAAACGTCCGATCATGGGTTCAGGGTCTCCAGTCGCGCCAGGAGGCGGCCATGCGCTTGCGCCCGGGGATGCCCATCGAGTGGGCGTGACAGAGCGCGATGGCGAGCGCGTCGGCCTCGTCCTCGCCGGGCGGGGTGTCCATGGTCAGCAGGATCTGCACCATGTGCTGGACCTGCGACTTCTGCGCCCCGCCGGTGCCGACCACCGCCAGCTTGACCGACTTGGGGCTGTATTCGTGCACCGACAGCTCGCCGCGCAGCGCCGCGCACAGCGCCGCACCGCGCGCCTGACCGAGCTTGAGCGCGGCGCTGGGGTCACGGGCGAAGATCAGCTGCTCGACGGCCAGCTCGTGCGGACGGTGATCGAGCACCAGCTGCTCGACCTCGTCGAAGATCAGCCGCAGCCGGTCCGGCCAGGGGGCCTTGTCGACGCGGATACAGCCACTGGCCACGCGGCGGCTGTGATGACCGTCGGTGTCGATGATGCCGTAGCCGGTGAAGCGCGAGCCCGGATCGATACCGAGGATACGATGCGCCAGGCGTGGCGGGGCCGAGCGGGGGGCACGGGCCATCGCGTCAGCGCCCCCGGACGCGTGCCGGATCAGGCATCGAGCGCCGCCATGATCTCGTCGGCGATGTCGGCGTTGTGATAGACCTCCTGGACGTCGTCGAGGTCCTCGAGCGCGTCGATCATCTTCAACAGCTTCTCGGCGGTGTCGCGGTCGAGTTCGGCGGAGGTCGAGGCGTTGAAGGTGACCTCGGCGGCCTCGGTGTCGAAACCGGCGGCGATCAGCGCGTCCTTGACCTCGGAGAAGGCCTCGGGGGTGGTGATCACGTCGAGCGAGGTGTCGTCGTTGGTGACCACGTCATCGGCGCCGGCCTCGATCGCCGCCTCCATCACCGCATCCTCGTCGCTCCCGGGCTGGAAGCTGATGATCCCCTGCTTGGTGAACAGATAGGCCACCGAGCCGTCGGTGCCGAGGTTGCCGCCGTGCTTGGTGAAGGCGTGACGGACCTCGGAGGCGGTGCGGTTGCGGTTGTCGGACATGCAGTCGACCATCACCGCCACGCCGCCCGGGCCATAGCCCTCGTAGCGGATCTCCTCGTAGTTGTCGCCCTCGGTGCCGCCGGCGCCGCGCTTGATCGCACGCTCGACGGTGTCGCGCGGCATGTTGGCGCCGAAGGCCTTGTCCATCGCCAGACGCAGCCGCGGGTTGGCCGCCGGATCACCGCCCCCCTCACGCGCCGCGACCGTGACCTCGCGGATCAGTTTGGTCCAGATCTTGCCGCGACGCTTGTCCTGCGCGGCCTTGCGATGCTTGATATTGGCCCACTTACTATGACCTGCCATCGATTGGGTTGCTCCTGAAGCTGAATACTGGGCCGATATTCTAACATTCGGCGCCGATCGGACGTTAAGCGCCCCTCTGCGAGGCCCTGTTCGAGTGCCGCACGAAGAACGGGAATCACCCCGCCACACAGGCACGAATCGTGCACGATAAAACATTTTTGACTTAGCTATACTCGGACGCGCAACCAGCTGGCCGCGGCCAGCGCGGCGGGGTCATGCGCCTCCGCTCGAGACATGGCTCACGACCTTGCGGGGTCGAGGCCCTGACCCGTTGCTTGCCGACAAAGAGAGCGAGGGCAATCAGATCCTTGCCACAGGATGACGTGATGCACGCACGCCGGAATCAGACAGACGACCCTTCGTCGTTCTCCCCTGCCGGGTCATTCCCAGCCCACGCTCCCATGCCTCATGCCCGTCTCTCGCCAGACGTGCGACTCAACGCCAGGAAGGCCCCGCTCGTCACCGCAGCGGGTACACGTCATCTGCTGCCGGACGACTGACGCACCGTCCGAAGGATGCCGGACCGGGTCTCCCCGGCCATTCCCAACAACGATAACGACAGCGAGAACGAAGATGTCGGGTTCCAGATCCTCGATGCGCGGCTTCACCCTGGTGGAGATGTCGCTGGTGCTGGTGGTGATCGGGCTGATCCTCGGCGCCGTATCCATCGGGCGCGACATGCAGCGCAGCGCCGAGTACGTGAAGATCAAGCAGAAGTTCGTCGACCAGTGGGTCTCGGCCTACAACAACCACTACTCGCGCACCGGGGTGGTGGTCGGCGACGACCAGACCGCGCCGCGCTATATGGTCAATGGCGCCAACTACAACAGCGGCGCGACCTCGGGCTCGACGATCTCGGGCGGCGACATGTCGGGCGTCACCGCCCCCGGCGCCATCTGCGAGGGTGCGCGACCGACCACCCAGGCCGCGGCCGGCGCCGGACAGGCCGCCGACAGCAACGTCTCGCTGCACCAGCAGATGCTGCGCCACGGTATCCAGCTGCCCCCTGGCCGTGCCGAGGGCTTCGAGGATCGCTACGTCTATCTCGACACCAACGGCAACCCGCAGGAGATCCAGGTCTGCTTCCAGTGGAACCCGCCCGGTGCCGCCAGCGGCGAGCCCTCGGGCAACGTCATGGTGATCACCGGACTGACCCCGGACCTGGCGCGCGCGCTCGACCAGATGATCGACGGCAAGGCCGACGCCCGCGAAGGGGTGTTCCGCCAGGAGAACATCGGCGCACGCACTGACGGCTCGCGGGTACCGCAGAGCGAGTGGCAGGGCAACAACACCTTCGAGATCGCCGCCGCGAACCCCGACGGGGTCAGCGAGGGCGACCGCGAGGACGAGGATCAGGTGATGACCCTGGTCGCCCACTACAAGATGAACCAGTGACGCGTCCCGGCGTACCTCGGTGGAGTAACGCAATGCAGCAGCGCACCCCCGCCGCCCGTCGCGCACAGGGCGGCTTCACCCTGGTCGAGCTGACCGTGGTGCTGGTGGTCATCGGCATGATCCTCGGCGGCATCGCCATCTCCAAGGACATCGTCCGCGAGGCCCAGTCGAAACGCATCTTCCAGTTCGTCAGCGGCTGGAAGCGCGCCTACGACATCCACTTCCAGCGCACCGGCGTGGTGGTCGGCGACAGCCAGATCGCCCCGACCTACATGGTCAGCGGCGCCGACGCCCGGCTCAACAACCGCTACGGCCAGGTCGCCGGTATCCCCGCCAACTACAGCCGCACCGGCCAGCGGCTGTGTCATGGGCAGGGCTACCCGGCCAACTCGGTCGGGCTCGGCGACCCCGCCGCACTCTCCGAGCAGAACCTCCACCACCTGATGGAGCGCGCCGGCATCGCCATGCCGGCCGGACGCGCCGAGGGGCAGGAGGATCGTTATCTCTACACCGACAGCAACGGCAACCCGGTGGAGCTGCAGATCTGCTTCCAGTGGAACCCCGACACCACCGCCAGCGGCTCGGGCAACGTGATGGTGCTGCGCGGGCTCACCCCGGATCTGGCGCGCAGCCTCGACCAGATGATCGACGGCGCGCCGGACGCGCGCGAGGGCCGCTTCCGCGAGCAGACCACCCTGAGCAACCATGCCCAGACCAATGTCCGCGAGCCCGGCTACGAATGGGGCGGCAACAACACCTTCCGTCGTGACAGCGGCCTCAACGCCACCGCCGAGGACATCGGCGAGAACCGTGACGAGGATGCGGTGATGCTGCTGACCGCGCACTGGCGGATGGACCAATGATCCGCGGCTCGATCAACGGCACCACCCAGGCCGCCTTCACCCTCGGCGCGGCCCTGCTGCTGGCAGCCGGCTCCTGGTACGCGAGCGACGCCCAGCAGCGACTGCAACAGGCCAGATACGATTACCAGAGCGCAAGCCAGACACTCTCCAGCGCCGCCGGCGGACTGGCCACGCTGGAGCGCTGGACGCAGGCGGCTGCCGGCTTCGAGCGCTGGCGCCCGATGATCGAGGCGCAGTCACTGCGCCGCGCCGACTGGAGCGAGCGCCAGTTGCGGGTAGAGAGCCGGATGCTCTCACGCCAGCAGGTCGACGCCTATCTGCTGAGCACCGCGCCCGACGCCGACGGCTTCTTCATCACCGACGCGCTGAGTATCCGCGCCAATGGTGGCGAGCCGGGGCTGTTCACCCAGGATCAGGACGACGACGGCCCCCAGGCGCTGCAGTTCACCCTGCTCGGCACCTACTACTCCCGCTAACCCCGACCAGGAGTCCGCCGTCATCAACTGGACCAAGGCAATCGATCTCGGTGGCCGCGCACTGCGCATCGCCGGCGATCGGGCACAGCCACTCGACCTCGACGCCCCGCCGACCGCCCCGCTGTGGCTGCTCACCGACTACCAGGGCGCCGCCTTCGGGGTGATGCTGGTCAACAGCCGGGTCGCCGACATCGCACCGATCATCGAGAAGCGCCTGCGAGATCAAGGCGAGATCGACGCCTATTCGCGGGTGATCGTCCATCAGCGCACCCGTCTGCGCGATGCCTACCGGGTGTTCTACACCGTGGTGCCGCTCGATGTCTGGACCCGCTACCAGAAGCGTGTCAAGACCAGCGACCAGCATCAGGTGCTGATCCCGCTGGGCGCGGCGATGCTCGCCTGGGCGCTGAGACGCGGGCGCGCGAGCCATCTGCTGGTGCTGCTCCAGCCCGACGACATCAGCTTCATGGTGGTGATCGACAAACAGGTGATGCTCGCCGAGCGCATGCCGGTGCTCGCCGGCTCCGACCCGACCCTGGTCGCCGAGCGGCTCTATCGCCAGCTCAACGACCAGGGCTTCGGTCGCGCCTATCCGCTGCCTCCCCACGCCACCCTGATCGGTCACGGCGAATTCACCGAGGAGACCGGGACGCGGCTGCTCGACGCGCTGCAGCGACGCTTCCCGGGGATGGACTGGGGCCGCCTGGGCGCCGCCTGCACCATCGATCACGACCCCGACTTCCAGAGCGCGCTGCCGGCGCTGCTCGAGACCAGCAGCGAGGCGATCGCCGATGCCACCCCGGCGCAGCGCGCGCAACTGTTGCTGCTGTCGCTGCTGCCGTGGATGGGGCTGAGCTTCCTGGTGCTGGCCGCGGCGCTCGCCTGGCAGGGGACGCGCTGGAGCGAACAGGCGCGGACGCTCGAGCAACGGCTCGCCGAGCAGCGCATCGCCGTCGCCGACCTCGACGAGGTCGAGGCGCGACTGCAGCGCACCCACCAGGGCTCGATCGCCACCGCCGAGCAGGCCGCCGACGTGCTCGCGCTGCTCGAGCTGCAGTCGCTGCGCGATCGCGTCCCGCCGCTGCCGCGGCTGGTCCGCGATGTCCAGCGCAGCCTCCCCGAGGGGCTGGCACTGCAGGAGCTCTCGGTGGTGGTCGAGGACGGCGTGGCGATGGTGGTGCTCACCGGAAGCAGCGCGGCCTTCTACCCGACCATGGAGAAGGAGCGTCACCTGGTCGAGGCGCTCGGCCAGCGTGGCTATCGGGTCGTCGACCAGACGATCCAGGCCGGCAACAGCGGCGAGAACACCTTCAGCCTCGCCGCGATCTGGCGCGGCGCGCGCGGAGAGGACAGCGACGACACGCCGGCGACAACGGGGGCACGACCATGAACAAGCCCACCACCCGAGTCTTCATCGGGCTGATCGGCGCCGCGCTGGTGGCGGCGATCGTGCCGCACCTCGACCACTCGCGCCAGGCGTTCATCCAGCGCGGCTCGGCGCAGCAGCTCGCGCGCATGGAGCGTGAACTCGCCGCACACCTGCGACTGCTCGAGCAACTCGAGGCGCGGCTCGCCGCAACCGGCCTGACCCCGCCCCCGGCGGCGACCACGCAAGCCCTGCTGGCGAGCCCGGGGTCGCGATCGCAGCCCCCGGCGCCACGGCTCGGCGACAGCGCCACCCTCGCCGCCGCGGGCACCAGCGAGCGCTCCAGGCTACTGACGAGCGAGACCACCGCACGCCCCGCCAGCCGCACCATGACGCCGCCACTGCCCGAGGATGTCGAGCCCTGGTGGCTGGACTACGAGGTCGGGCTGATCTACGCCGCGCGACACAACAGCCATGCACTGGTCAATGGCCGGCTGCTCGCCCCGGGCGAGGCGGTCGACGCGCGGGTGCGGCTCGTCGCCATCGAGTCGGCGGTGGTGTGGCTCGATCGCGACGGCCAGCGCCGGCGCATCGAGCTGCGCCTGGCCGAGGAGATGCTGACCCGCCCGGCGATCGCGCCGGACGCGGAGGTGCGATGATCGACCGGCCACCGCGCCGCCCGATCCGGGGGCGCGCATGAACAGTACCTATCAGTGGTCCCGACTGGCACTGGCGATCGTGCTCGGTGTGGCCACCGGCCTCGCGCTGTGGTGGATCTTCACCCCACCGCGCGACCTCGAGGCGCTCGAGGCGCTCCATCGCGCACCGCCACCGGCAATCGCGGTGGTGCCGCCGCGCGCGCCCGAGACGGTGGTGAGGCGGATCCCCGAACCACCCCCGCCGCCACCCCTGCCCGAGGACGCGCCGCCGCAGCTCGAGGCGCTGATGGCGCGCTATCGCGCGCTCAGCGACGCCGGGCGCCAGGCACAGCAGACCCAGCAACAGGCGGCCAGTCTCGCGGCCGACCCGGCGATCGGACAGCCGAGCACGACGACGAGCACACCGCCTGCCGCCGCGCGCCCCGCAACGCCGGACGATGACACCGAGACACGGGTGGCGAGGCTGCGCGACGAACTCATCGCCTACAGTCAGCGCGGACTCTCGGGCGAGCCCCCGGCGCTCGGCGAGCTCGCCGGGATGATCGAGGCGCTCGACGACGGTCTGCGCGAGCGGGGGCGCGACAGCGTGCTCGACCTCGCGGCGCTGGCCGGGATACTGCGCACCTCCGAGCGCATGGTCGAGCTCAACGGACTGATCCAACGCGAGGCGGCCCGCGGCGAGCAGGCCGACATCGCGCGGCTGCGCCAGTACACCAGCGAGCTCGAATCCCTGGCCCCACAGCTCAACCGCCCGGTGGTCGATCTCTCCTCGCTACGGAGCCGGGACCATGACTAGCCCGCACCGCAACCGCGGTCTCTCCACCCTGGAGATGGCCTTCGTGCTGGTGATCACCGGTCTGCTGGTGGCGATCAGCGTCGGGCGCGCCTCGCTGCCGAGCTATCCGCGCGACGGCAGCGACGCCCAGGCGCTCGCCGCGCTGCAGCGCGAGGTCTTCGACGCCGTGCTTGAATACGCGCGGCGCTATCACCGCCTGCCCTGCGCCGATGGCAACATCGGCGCAGGGCTCGACCCCGACGGGCGCGAGGGCGCGGGCGAGCTCGGTTGCGGCGACGTCTCCGCCAACCGGCTCGGCCATGTCCCCTTCCGCACCCTCGGGCTGGATGCCCCCAGCGCCGATGAGACCCGGCTCTACACCCGACTGCGTTACGCCGTCTATCGCAGTGGCGCGGTCGACCTGACCAGCGCCCAGCCGCCGTCGTGGCAACAGGACGCCGCCCCGCGCATGCTCCCCGGCGACGGCCCCTATGCCGGACGCGGCGCCTTCCTGCGCGCACTGCGCCTCGCCGCCGCCCAGCCGCGCGACGACACCAACCCCTACCTGACCGGTGACGACGGCCCGCTGGGCACGCTCGACTGTGTCGGCAACAAGCGGCCCAACGTCGCCTTCCTGGTGCTCAGCGCCGGGACGCGCGACGCCGACCTCGACGGTGATCTGTTCGACGGCCCGCACACCCCGCTGACCATCAACTCGCGCTGCTTCGCCGCCCCCGGCACCCCGACGACCGAACACTATGACGACACCGTGATCGCGATCGGCTTCGACCGGCTGGCCGGCGAGCTGCTGACGGTGGGGCGTCGCTGACCCGGTCCAAGAGACCCCGCAACGAATCGTTCTGCCCTGGAAAACCATGCACATGATCAACAACACGGCGCCCCTGATCGCCCTCGCGCTCATCCTCCTCACCGGCTGCTCCGGGCCGGCCAAGGTCGACCTCGACCGCACCGTCGACATCGACGAGGAGTCCCAGCGCGCGCTGCAGGAGCGCCTGGTGGCCGAGTCGCGCAAGCTCAGCACCTTGCAGCGTGCGCTGCAGGAGCGGGTCGAGGAGCGCTCGGTCGCCCCGCCGCCGCAACCGATCGCACCGCGCTACAACCCGCTCGACGCCATCCGCGTGACCCTGGTGGTCGAGGACACCGACGCGCGCAGCATCCTCCAGGCGGTGGCGCGCCAGGCCGAGCTCAGCCTGGCGCTGCCCGACTCGCTCGGCAGCCAGCCGCGCTATCTCACCCTGGAGCTGCGCGACATGCCCGCCTCCAAGGTGCTGCAGGTGGTGCTCGACAAGATCGACATGTCGGCGCGGGTCAACGACCGCTTGATCGAGGTCTACGAGCACGAGAGCCGGGTGTTCCACCTCGGCTTCCTGCAGACCGTCTCGACGGCCAGCTTCAACGCCGGCGGCGACGTCTTCGGCGCCAGCGCCATGAACGACATCGGCAGCAGCAGCAACAGCGGCAGCAGCGGCTCCTCGGGGATCACCAGCAGCTTCCAGCTCGACGGGCGCAATACCAACACCGCCGACCCCTACGACCAGATCGAGGCGATGCTCGGGGTGATCCTCGGCACCACCCCCGGCGTCGTCGACCCGGCCACCGCCCAGGGGTCGAACTACACCCTCAACCGCAACACCGGGGTGCTCTTCGTCCGCGCCCGCCCCTCACAGCTCGAGGCCATCGACGACCTGATCTCGCGCTACAAGCGGGTGATGCAGCGTCAGGTGCTGATCGAGGCGCAGCTGATCGATGTCGAACTCAGCGACAAGTTCCGCTTCGGCGTCAACTGGTCGCAGCTCGAGAGCAACATCGCCGCGCTCTACGGCCCCGAGGCCATCGGGCTCGGCTCGATCGACTCGGCCCTGCCCAACGAGGGCGGCATCGGACGCGCCATCACCATCCCCGGCACCAGCATCGGCGACAGCGGCAACCCGGGGCTGGGACTGGTCGCCGGCAACGACAACTACAGCGTCGCGGTCAACCTGCTGCGCACCTTCGGCAACGTCCACGTGCTCTCCAACCCCTCGCTGCGGGTCAAGAACACCCAGCCGGCGCTGGTCAGCGTCGGCAGCAACTCGAGCTTCCTCAAGGAGGTCTCGCGCACCTCGCTGGGCACCGCCGACAACCCCGAGAGCACCTGGGAGACCAAGACCGGCAACGTCTTCGACGGCGTACTGCTCGGGGTCATCCCCTTCATCGCCGACGACGGCACCATCAGCCTGGTGATCAACCCGATGCAGACCCAGGTCGAGCCGGGCAGCACCGACCCCGTCGACATCGGCAACGACCAGTCGATCTCGCTGCCCAAGGTCAGCTTCAAGGGCATGACCACCTCGCTGAACATGCGCGACGGCGATCTGGTGATCCTCGGCGGCATGATCAGCGAGACCGGCAGCCGCTCGAAGGACGGCATCCCGCCGTTCACCGAGATCCCCGGGGTCGAGTATCTGTTCGGCGGGCGCGGTCACTCCACCACCGCCCGCGAGCTGGTCATCGCGCTGCGCGTCACCCTGCTGTGAGCCTGATCTTCACCAGTCTGCGCGCACGCGAGGCCCCGCACCTGAGCGCCCTGGGCGATACCGCACGGCGCCGACACGGCTGGCCGCTCGGCATCGCCGGCGGAGCGCTGGTCGGCGCCGGCGTACTGCTGTGGCCACTGGCCGGCAGCCAACCGACAGGCCCCGAGCCACCGCCGTCACTGGCGATCGCGACCCCGGCGCCGGCACCGTCGACGGAGACGCGCGCGCCGCGCGGACCGTCCCCCGCCCCCCTGGCGGCGCCCGAGCAGACGCCGGCGATCGACCCCGTGCCGACGCCGGACAGCGGGACGATCGAGTCACCGCTGTTCGACGCGCCCGATCCGGCGCTGCTGGCGATGCGCCAGATCGCCGCCGACTTCGCGCGCGCCTGCGCGGCCGATCGGCTCGACGAGGCCGACCAGCTGCTCGCCCAGGCCGAGGCGATGATCGGCCCGGACAGCCTGGCGGTGGTGCGCATGCGCGCCTTCCTGCAGCTGCGCCGCGGCGAGCTGGAGGCCGCGCGTCAGGCCTACCAGGAGGTGCTCGGCTACGACGCCGACGACCTCGAGGCCAACCTCAACCTCGCCGCCATCGACTGGCGCGAGGGCGCGCTCGCCGAGGCGAGACAGCGGGTCGCGCGTCTCTACAGCCGCCACCCGAACAACCCCGATGTCAGACAGCACCACGATGCCTACAGCCACTGAGCGCGATACCGTCCCCGGCGGCGCGCCGCCCTATCTCGACGAGCTGGGACTGAGTCGCGACCCCTTCCCGGTGACGCCGACCGAGACCCGCTTCTTCCCCAGCCGGCGGACCTATCAGGGCTATCGCGAGCTGCTGCACCTGATCGAGCGACGCAAGGGCTTCATGCTGGTCACCGGCGAGGTCGGGATCGGCAAGACCACGCTGATGCGGCGGCTGATGCGCGAGCTCGAGGCCGCCGGCGAGCGGGTCGCGCTGATCCTCCACGGCGTCCCCCAGGAGCGCGAGCTGATCGCCGCGATCCACCGCGGCTTCGGGCTCGCCGAGCTGCCGCCGCCGCAGCTCGGTATCCAGCCCTACTTCGAGGCCCTGCACCACTTCTTCCGCGCCGAGCAGGCGGCCGGGCGCAACTGCGTGCTGATCCTCGACGACGCCCAGAACCTCGACGCCGCGACCCTCGAGCTGGTGCGCCAGCTCTCCAACCTCGAGACCAGCGACACCAAGCTGGTGCAGGTGGTACTGGTCGCCCAGCCCGAGATCCTCGGCCTGCTCGGACGCTTCGAGATGCGACCGCTCAACAGCCGCATCACCCTGCACGTCCATCTCGCCCCGCTCAGCCGCGCCGAGACCCGGGGCTATGTGCTCAATCGGCTCGATCAGGCCGGCGCGGCCCAGCGCATCGGTCTCGATCGCGCGGCGCTGCGCCTGCTGCACCGGGCCAGCGGTGGTCTGCCCAGACGCATCAACCTGATCATGGATCGCTGTCTCTACGGTCTGCTCCACCAGCCGCGTCTGCGCATCGACCAACGACTGATGCGGCTGGCCGTCGCCGAGGCCGATACCGGGCTGCGGACCCTGCCGACGCGCACCACCAGCGCGCCGCGCTGGCGTCTCGCGCTGCTGCTGACACTGCTGCTCGCCGCGCTCGTCAGCCTCGGCTGGAGCCGTCAGCAACAACTCCGTCCCTGGCTGGAGACACAGCTCGCGGCGCTCGGCGCGCACCAGCCCAGCGCAGACACCGAGGCGACGGCGCAACAGAGCGCCACGACCGACGCGAGACCGACGGCCGACGCCGACGCCGACGCCGACGCCCCAATGAGCATGCGCGAACCTCCGACCAGCCCCGCCGACAGCGGCGCACCGCCGAGCGCGCCCGCCGGCGCCGGCGCGACGGGCGCCGACCTCGCGACCCTGATGGCCGCCTACCCGAGGCTGTTCGGTCTCGACGACGGCGCCACCGATGAGCCTGACGACGGGGCGATGTGGGTCGCCTGGCGCAGCCGCGAGACGATCACCGAGAACTGTCAGGGACGGCCCGCGCTCGATCTCGGCGAGGGCGAGCGGCTGTCCTTCTATCGCACCGCGATTGCCGCCACCCAGCCGACCTTCGGCGAGCGCTCGCACGCCGCGCGCCTGCTCCAGGAGCGGCTCGCCGCGCTCGGCCACCTCGCGCCCGACGCCGTCGACGGCATCATGGGCAGCTCGACCCTGGCGGCGCTGCGCGCCTTCCAGTCCGCGCAGGGCCTGGCCGCGAGCGGGGTGGTCGATCCGCCGACCCGGTACCGGCTGAGCTGTCCCTCACCCTGAGTCGCGCCATGCATTATTTCCTCTATCGCTATGCCGACGACCTCGGCCGCCCCGGATGGCGGCTGGAGAAGTTCCAGTTCAGCGACACCCTGACCGCGCGCGCGATGATCGAGCAGCGTCACGACGACACCGTGCTGCGGCTGTGGCGCCTGCCCGGGCCGGCCAGCGGACTGATCGACCTGATGATCGGCCTGACCCGCCGCCCGGTGCCCACCGAGGTGCTCGCCGAGTTCCTCCACAACCTCGGGGTGATGCTGCGCTGCGGCCTGCCGATCGACCAGGCGCTGGTCGAGCTGCGCGAGGAGAACCGACGCAGCCCGATGGCGCGGGTGATCAACGAACTCCACATCGGGGTCAGCGGCGGCAGCGCGCTGAGCGCGGTGATGGAGCGCCATCGCGAGATCATCCCCGGCACCGTGCTGTCGCTGATCGCCATCGGCGAGCAGTCGGGCAACCTCGACCGGGTGCTGCTCGACGGCGCGGCGCACCTCAACCGGGTGCGCGGCATCCGTCAGGACGTGCAGAAGGCGCTGATCTATCCGGTCTTCGTCACCCTGGTGGTGCTGCTCGCGGCGCTGTTCTGGATCGACTACGTGCTGCCCAACATCCAGCAGATGTTCCTGCAGATGAACGCCCATCTGCCACCACTGACGATCAAGGCGATGGCGGTCGCCGGCTGGCTGCAGCGGCTGATCGAGGACTGGTTCTGGGCGCTGCTCGCGGGCCTGGCGCTGACCATCCTGCTCATCACCCGCACCACCTGGCTGCGCCAGCGGCTCTACGCGCTGCTGTGGCGGTTGCCGATCTCGGGGCGGCTGATCCGCGACTCGGCGCTGGCCTTCATGACCGAATACCTGAGCCTGCTGATCCGCGCCGGGGTCAACCTCAGCGAGGCGCTGGCGGTGCTCGAGGAGGCGATGCGCAACCCGCACTATCGCGGCCACCTGCAGCGGGTACGCGAGGGCATCCGCAACGGCAGCCGGCTCAGCGACGAACTCCAGGCTACCGGCGTCTTCCCGCGGCTGATGATCCGTCTGGTGAGCGTCGGCGAGCAGTCGGGCAACCTCGACGAGCAGCTCGACTATCTCGCCGTCGAGTACCGCCGCCGGCTGCATCACACCGTCGACTCCCTGGCCGAGATCCTCAAGCCGCTGATGATCTCGATCGCCGGCGTCTTCTTCATCTTCGTGGTGGCCGTGTTCCTGCTCCCGGTCTACCAGTTGATCTCGCAGACCACCATGTACTGAGTCTCGCCCCAGGCCGCACCATGATCCCAGCACACTCGCACCCCAGCCCCCAACCTCCCCGACCGCGACCACCCGAGCGCGGCTTCGGGCTGATCGAGATGCTGCTGATCCTGACCTTCACCGCCAGCGCCATCTGGGGGGTGATGTATCTCACCCAGCAGACCCGCGACCGCAACGCCGAGATCAAGGGGCAGGCGCTGCTCGAGCTGGCCGATCGTCAATTGCTGCAGTTCATGGTGCGCGAACGCCGCCTGCCCTGTCCCGACGGCGACGGCGACGGCCACGAGGACTGCGCCGTCGACAAGGGCTATCTGCCCTACCGCACCCTGGGGATGGCCGCCGGCACCTACTCCGCCGGCGAGGTGCCGCTGCTCTACGGCGTCTATCGCGACAGCGCCGGCATCGACCTCACCCGTCACGATCACTTCTTCCACCCGCGCAACAGCGACGGCACCGAGTACCCTTTCACCGACGGCGCCGGGCACATCAATCTGCTCGACTACTGCATGGCGCTCGACACCGCCGCCGGCAAGGCGCTCGACACCGCGCTGCTGCACACCGAGGCAAGCGACGGGGCGCAACACAACGTCGCCTATGCGCTCGCCGTCCCCGGCCGGCTCAACGCCGACGGCCAGGGCAGCGGCACCCTCGGGCTCTACGACGGGCTCAACCAGGCTCTCGACCGCCCGGTGTTCCACGCCCCCGGTACCCCGCTCACCCGCAACCGCTACGACGACTCGACCCTGGTGCGCGGCTTCGCCGAGGTCGAGGGGGTGCTCACCTGCGACATCGTGCGCCGCAGCCTCAACCTGATGGCCGACGCGCTCGCCGTCCAGCAGGAGGTCTGCGACTTCACCAACTCGAACGTCGAATCGGCCTTCCTCGGCACCATCCTCGCCGGTGTCGGCACCGCGCGCAGCGCCGTCGACATCTACTCCACCGGGACCGGGATCGGCGCGGCCACCGAACAGGTCACCGAGTCCGGCGTGCAGATCGCCCGCTCGGCGGCGACCTGCATCCCGCCCTTCGTGCTGCCCGGCTGCGTCACCCTGCCGATCCACACCGCCGCCCTGGTGCTCGCCTCGACCGGGACCGGCCTGGCCTCGGTCGCGCTGGGTCTGTCCTCGGTCACCACCGCTGCGGCGGGCGTCTACACCGTCCAGTACGGGCTCATCTACGACAAGATCAAGGCCGGCTGCGATGCCGACTTCAACCCGCCGGAGGCCCCTGCGCCCGACTTCAGCGACAAGATCGCCGAGCTCGGTGACGACCTCGTCCAGGCGCGCGCCGACCTCGCCGCGGCGCGCATCCCCCGCGATGCCGCACAGGCCAGGGTGACCGAACGACAGGGCGAGTGGGACGCGGCCACCGCCGCGATCCAGCCCAAGCTCGACGCCATGAACGCGCGCATCCCCGAGCAGATGGCGCCCTGGCTCGAACGCCTCGGCGACCTCGACCCCGACCTCGGCGCCGACCCCGCCGTCGAGGCCTGCATGCAGCAACAGATCGAGGGCGGCGCCACGCTGGAGGACGCCCGCGCCGCCTGCGGCATCAGCCTGGAGGAGAACCCCGGCGAGCCGGGCATGGTCATCGCGCTCAACGGCCATGTCACGGCGCTGGAGGCCGAGATCAGCGCCCAGCGCATGATCGACATCAGCCAGGAGCCGTGCGACACCGGCAAGGCCAATGGCGCGACGCTCGACAGCGACGCCCGCGACAGCTTCTGCTCGACGCTTGCCGCCGGACGCGACGCCAGGGCCGACGCCCGCGCCCAGCAGACCGAGACGCTCGCCCAGGCCGATGCCCAGAAGACCTGGCTCGAGCAGGAGGCCGACAAATTCAAGACCTATGACGCCGCGCTGATCGCCGAGTACGCCGCGCGTCAGCCCCACTTCACCGCCCGCGCCGCGCTGAACACGGCGATCCAGACGGTGCTCGCCGACAGCGGTATCTGCAGCGGCGCCTCGAGCACCGACTGCGACACCCTGCGCAACCAGATCAACGCCGCGCCCGAGAGCACCGACTACACCGCCATCGGCACCGCGCTCACCAACCTCAAGGGCGCCTGCGGCGACTGTCAGAAGGTCAAGGACGCCGCCGCGCTCCGGCCCAACGCCAGCACCACCCAGCAGACCTGGATCAGCGCGCTCAACGCACTCAAGAGCGCCGGTCTCGCGCTCGAGCCGCCGAAGACCGACGGCTTCGGCGACGGCGGCATGTGCGACGACGCCCAGCCCTGTGACCTCGCGCAGCACATCCAGACCCTCTACGACCGCTATCTCGCGCTCGGCAATGCCCAGATCGAGCTGAGCCAGGCACAGATCGAGGTCGATCGCCTGACCGACGAGGTCACCAACCTGGAGCAGGAGATCGAGGGCTATCGCTGCGGCGAGCAGGGCAAGCAGTACGACCCGGACAGCGGCCAGTGCATCGCCCGGGTCGAGCCGGACCCGGGCGCGATCGGCGCCGACCCCAACCCGGACCTGCCCGACGAGTTCGACGACGTCGAGGCCCCCAGCGCGCTGCCCGATCGCTTCGAGCAAGAGGCCGGACTCGAGATCCTGGGCACCGCCGACGAACTGGGGACGGGACGATGAACACCAAGCAGCGCGGCTTCACCCTGGTCGAGATGTCGGTGGCACTGCTGGTCGGCGGACTGACCTTCATGGCCATGCCGCCACTGCTCGAGGCG
Organism: Marichromatium sp. AB31; assembly: GCF_003718685.1. NCBI lineage: Bacteria > Pseudomonadati > Pseudomonadota > Gammaproteobacteria > Chromatiales > Chromatiaceae > Marichromatium > Marichromatium sp. AB31. The sequence goes on from NZ_RHFI01000005.1 coordinate 122,190, forward strand.
CTCGGCGAACTCAATCGCGCCGAGCGCCCGGGGGGCGATCTCGAGCGGGTGCGTGAGGCGCTGATCGGCCATCTCGTCAGTCACGACCGACTGCCCTGTCCGGCGACGAGCGCGGCCAGCGGCGAGGCCGCAGCCGCCTGTGGCGGCGAGGTGGCGAGCGGGTTCGTGCCCTATCGCACCCTCGGGCTGACCGAACCGCCGCGCAACCCCCAGGGCTTCGCGTTGCGCTACGCCGTCGCCGGCCTGCTCACCGAGCCGACCGAACACTTCCACCCGCAACTCCCCGCCGCCGCCGGCTGGACCGCCCCCGGCCCGTGGAACCCGAGCACCAACGAAAGCGGGATCACCCAGCCCTCGGGCAGCGCGCCACCGACCTACAGCCCGCCGACGCCGGGGATCAACGGTCTCGATCTCTGCGTGGCGCTGGTCGAGGGCGCCCGCGAGACGCCGGCGGAGATGCTCGCGGTGCGCGCCCTCGACCGGCCCGACACCCGGGTGCGGATGGCGGTGGTGCTGGTCGACCCCGGCGCCGACGGAGTGGTCGACAGCGACAACCGGGCCACGCCATTCGCCTCGCCCGGACGGCGCGAACGCGACGCCCCGCCGGTCTACGACGACCGCGTCGAGGCGCTCGGCTTCACCACGCTGGCCGCGCTGCTCGACTGCCCCCGACTGATCGCACGGGTCAACGCCTCGGCGCGCGACGCCTATGCCGCCGACGACCTCGCCCGCGCCCAGCAATGGTTCGAGGACTTCCGCCGCCTCGGTTACGAGATCCGTCACGACAACCTCGACCACGCCGAGACGGCACAGGAGCACGCCATCGGCAGCGCGGTGTTCGACGTCGTCGGCAACCTCATCGGCACCGGTGATGCCTTGGCCACGGCCACCGGCGCCGCGGCCAAGGGCGGCGCGATCGCGTTGAGTGCCTATGCGATGGGCATGGCCGCCTACTCGATCACCACCGGCGCGCAGGACATCGAGGAGAAGAAGGAGGAGAAGGCGACCGCGCTGGAGCAGGCGCGCAACGCGCGCGACAACCTGCTGGAGGTGATCGACGATCGCAACACACGGGTCAACAACACCATGACCCTGGAACGACGCGGCTGGTACCAATGAACGCTTATCAACAAAAGGGCCTGAGCCTGATCGAGCTGTCGGTGGCGATGCTCGCGCTCGGCGCGGTGGCGATGCTCGCGGTCAAGCTGCTGCCGGCAACCCGCGAGGCGGTGCGCGAGTCCGAGGTCGCGCCACGCGTCGTCAGCACCCATGCCGCGCTCGAGGGCTTCGCCTTCGTTCATGCCCGTCTGCCCTGGGCGGACGCCGACGGCGACGGTCACGAGGACGAGGACACCGTCATCGGCCTGCTGCCCTATGTCGATCTCGGGCTCGGCGCGCCGCTGCGCAATGCCAGCGACTACGACTTCCTCTATGCCGTCTATGTCCGCCCGGACAGCGCCGACCCGCGCCTCGATACCGCGCTGACCGTCCGGCGCGACCGCCTCCACCCCTATCTCGCCGCGGGCCTGCCGCCGACCGGCGCGCCGCGCGCGCTCGGCGTGGCCAACAGCCTCGATCTCTGTCAGGCGCTCGGCACCGCACAGGACCAGACCTTCTCGACCGACCATGTGCACATCGCCTCGAGTACGGCGCAGGAGCACGTCGCCTATCTGCTGGTCGACCCCGGGACCGCCGATCGCGACGCCGACGGCTCGCTGTTCGACGGGCGCAACTCGCCCAACACCGCCACCCGCACCGCCTTCGAGCACCCCACCAGCCCGATCTCGGCGAGCAACGACGACCGGGTACACGTGCGCTATTTCAACGAGCTGCGCGAGCGCATGGGCTGCACCGGGGTGATCGCGGCGAGCGGACACGCTCACCCCAACGTCGAGACCACGCTGGCGATCTTCCGCCAGGCCGCACGCGACTATCGCGAGCAGCTCAAGGTGGTCAAGGAGATGGCCAGCGCCGACGTCCTCGGCGGCGCCTCCGACGTCGCCGCCGCCGCCTCCGGGATCGCCAGCGCCAGCGCCTCGCTGACCGTGGCCATCGCCGCCACCATGAACAGCTACGGCGCCAAGTCGGGCGCCGTCGTGGTGGCCACCAGCGGCGTCGCCGCCGCCGCCGGCGGGGCGGTGTTCGCCGCCCTGGCGCTGGTCGAGAAGGTCGAGATCGAGGACGAGGTCAAGGGCCGGCTCGACGAGCTCGACGATCTCATCGACAACCAGCTCGACCCGCTCTACGACTCCGTCAGGAACAATGTCCGCGCCCAGGACGCACTGGGCGTCTTCGATGACCAGCACCCGTGACCCCGCGATGAACCGACCAACCACCCCGCCACGCCGCGCCGCCGGCTTCACCCTGCTCGAGCTGTCGATCGCGCTGATCGTGATCGGCATGCTGATCAGCATGGCCAAGGTCGGCGGCGATCTGATGCGCCAGTCGACCTATGTCAAGCTGATCAACGACTTCATCTTCATCGGCGGCTGGCACAACGCCTACGGCAGCTACACCGTCGGCCAGGGCCACGTGCTGCTCGACAACCCGGCCAGCCCCACCGGGCTGGTCAACGAGGGCAAGGGCGAGAGAAAGGAAGAGAACGCGGTCTGCGACAATGACCTGGTCAACGCCATGCTCGCCGCCGGCGTCAGCCTGCCCTCGGGGCGGGGGGTCGGGTTCGAGACCCACTACGGCTATCAGGACAGCAACGGCAACCCGCAGGACATGGAGGTCTGCTTCCAGGCCCTCGACTGGGCCGTCCCCGACGGCGCGATCGGCAGCTATCGCAAGGACACGCACAACGTGATGATCCTGACACGGGTCACCCCCGACCTGGCACGGATGATCGACGCCCAGAAGGATGGACTGGTCGATGCCCGTTTCGGCTGCGTACGCGAAGAGCAGTACGCCGACCGCGCCGACATCACCAGCAGCCGGACGTGGAGCATGACCAACGCACAGGCCTGGGGCGGCGGCGCGGCGACCGACGAGTCGCAGATCGACGTGCTCACCGTCCATGTCTCGATGGACTGCAACTGACCCGCCCCGAACCCGAACCGTACGAGAGCCGAGCCCGCATCATGCCCGCCGATATCGCCCCCAGCACCCCGCCAGGCCCCATCCAGCACAAGCGTCCGCTGCTCGGCGAGCAGCTCCTCGCCAGCGGCGCGGTCAACCGCTCGCAGATCGTCTATGCGCTGCAGAAACAGCGCGTCAGCGGTGAGCCGCTCGGCGCCCTGCTGATCCGGCTCGGGCTGGTCACCGAGCAGGAGGTGGCGCGCTGTCTGGCGGTGCAGTACGACCTGCCCTACTGCCCCTTCGAGCAGTTGCCGCCACCACACGAGGAGGTCCGCGAGCTGTTCCGTCGCGAGCTCTGCATCAACCACGGGATGTGTCCCATCGACGTGGTCGACGGCGAGCTGCGGGTGGCGATGGGCAACGCCGACCCGCAGCGACTGATGGCGTTGATCGACCGGCGCACCGGGATGCGGGTCCGGCTGCTGCAGACCGAGTTCTCCGCCGTCCCCAAGCTGATCGCACAGCTCGGCGGGGACGAGTCGAGCGCCCTCGAGCGCGCCTTCGTGCAGGAGTACGAGAAGCTCCGGCTCGACCAGCAGAACACCCTCTCGACCGACACCCTGCTCGCGCGCATCCTCCACTATGCCGTGGCCGAACGCGCCACCGACATCCACATCCAGCCCGAGTCGCGCTCGATCCATCTCTCCTTCCGCATCGACGGGGTACTGCTGCCGGTCTACTGCATGGAGCCGGTGCTGGCGCGGCTGACCGCCGCGATCAAGGTGCGTGCCGGCATGGACATCGCCGACAGCCTGCTGCCGCAGGACGGTCGCTTCACCACCACCGTCAATGACGACACCTACGACGTCCGCGTCTCCACCGTGGTCACCCCGCACGGCGAGAACGTGGTGCTGCGTCTGCTGCCCACCGGGGCCTATATCAGCGGGCTCGACGAACTCGGCTTCCTGCCCGCGCACCTGCCGCTGCTCCAGGCGCTCTTCGAACAACCCCACGGCATCATCCTGATGACCGGTCCCACCGGCTCGGGCAAGACCACCACCCTCTATGCCGGACTGCGCGCCCAGGGGCTCACGGGCAAGAACATCATCACCGTCGAGGACCCGATCGAGTACTCCCTGCCCTTCGCCACCCAGACCCAGGTCAACCGCCGCGCCGGCTACGGCTTCGACCAGGCCATCACCCATTTCCTGCGCCACGACCCCGACATCATGCTGGTCGGCGAGATCCGCGACGGCGAGACGGCCGAGGCGGCGATGCGCGCGGCCGAGACCGGCCACCTGGTGCTCTCCACCCTGCACGTCAACGGCGTGTTTGCGGTGGTCAACCGGCTGCGCACCCTCAAGATCCCCGCCGCGACCATCGCCGAGGCACTGATCGGCGTGGTCAACCAACGTCTCGCCCGACGGCTCTGCGAGCACTGTCGCCAGCCCGACCTCGGCGACGACCTCGCCCGCGACCTGGCCGAGCGCGGCGAGCCGCTGTATCGCGGCGTCGGCTGCCCACGGTGCCGCCACACCGGCTATCACGGCCGGGTGCTGGTCTATGAACTCCTGCTGATCGACGAGACCCTGGCGCACTGGATCGGCGAGGGCGCACCGCGCGGCGGCGTGGAGATGCTGGAGCGACCCGGACGCTATGTGGCGATGCGCGAGGTCGCGCTGCAGCGACTGCGCACCGGTCAGACCAGTCGCGAGGAGCTGCGCCGACTGTTCGGCCCCCAGTTCATGGAGACACTGGAGCAGCCCGCGGCCTGAGCCACGCCGCAGACCGGTCACGCAATCGTCACGCCCAGGCCAACACCCCCTGGTCGCGCGAGCGGGGATGGAGGCGTACCATCGATCGGGTCGCCTTCCCTGACACCATCGTTTCAGGATGCTGCCATGTACGCCACTCCACAGACCAGCGACGGCTGGATCACCAAGGTCGTCGAGCGCACCGACGAGGGATTCCTGGTCGAGGCCCGTTTCGCACTCGGCCCCGAGTTCCGCTCCCGCGTCGCCGGGCGTGAGTCCGAGCTGCTGTTCGCCGCGCGCAGCCGACTGGCGCGACTGGGGATCAACATCGTCCCCGCCGCGCCGGCCCCGACCTTCGACCACACCTATTGCGACCTGCGCCTGCAGATCGTCGCCGCCATCGCCTCCTACGGCATCGGCGAGCATCTCGAGCGCATCGTCGTCCCCGGACTGCGCGTCGGGCGACTGGTGTTCTGTCCCGAGGACACCCGACTCGACTCGACCGAGATCCACCGACTGATCCGCGACAACGCCATCCAGGTACCCTCCGGCTTCTCGATCGACAGCAACGGCTATCTGATCCTGCGCCCGCAGCGCCAGATCTTCCATTTCGCCCAGCCGCTCGGTATCGAGCAGGTCACCGCCATCGCCACTCATGCCGACGGCAAGGACCTGCTCAACCGGTTGCAGATCCGCGAGCCGGTCGAGCACATCGAGCTGCCCCCGCGCGACGGGCTGGTCACCGCCTGCTCGATGTTCCTCCATCGTCACTACGTGGTGCTGCGCAACCTCGACGAGGCGCTGGGGCTGCACCTGCAGGCCACGGTGCTCGATCCGATCACCACCCGAGGCACCAACATCTATCTCGAGTTCATCAACCGCTCCGACCAGCTCATCATCAACCCCAGCGTCGCCGCCACCGTCCACGAGGCGATCGCACTCGAACCCCGTCGTCGCTACTGGCACGGCGGCCCCGAGCGTCAGGGCGAGCCGGGCAACCAGCCCGACCCGGAGTTCGAGACCCTCAAGGCGGTGTTCGACCGGCTCGAGAGCGGCGCCAACCGCGACCACTACTCCCACCGGATGATGGCGATCAGCCACGCCCCCGCGCGACTGCGCGTCGGCGACGAGCCCGAGCACATCTGGACCCAGCCGCAGACCCCGCCGGATCCGCGTCGCGGCACCGAGCTCGCCGCCGGGCTGGTGGCCGAGGGACTGAGGCTCGACACCCGCCCCGAGTGCGGCACCTCGGTGCTCTCCGAACTCCCCGACGGCGCGCGCGCCACCCTGCTGCTGGGCTACTTCCCCAACCTGGTCGAGCACACCGAGATCTGCGCCGCCGCGCTGCAGCAACGCATCGGCCGGATCATCTTCCGCCGCGCCTCGTTCGAGCACGGACACTTCCTCTCGGCACGCGATCATGGCCGGCTGGCCGACTACGAGGGACTGGGGATCGAGGTGTTCTGGTGCAACGACGCACGGGGGCACGTGGTCAAGCACGTCTTCCGCGGGCTGCGCGGCTACTTCACCGCACCGGAGAACGTCTCGCGCTTCCACGACACCCTGGTGTTCGCCATCTACGGCTCGACCAGACCGCTCAACGACCACGGCATCGCCCAGGTCGAGCGCCTGCTCACCAACCTGCGCGGACTCTTCGGCAACGACATCAGCATCCTCACCGGCGGCGGCCCCGGGGCCATGCAGCAGGTCACCGACGTGGCCCACGAGATGGGGCTGATGGTCGGCTCGAGCTTCATCGAGACCATCGATCAGAAGCCCAACGACAGCGCCGACTTCTACCAGACCTTCCAGAGCCGCAGCCGACAGTCGCGCCAGCGCTGGTTCGAGATCGCCAGCTTCCACATCTTCCTCACCGGCGGCGTCGGCACCCTCGAGGAGATCGGCCTGACCCTCACCGACATGAAGCTCGGGGTGATCGAGTCCGGCCCCCTGGTGTTCTTCGACGGCTGCGGCGACGGCTTCTACTGGGAGGGCCTGCAGACCCAGCTCGCGCACATGGCCGACCAGGGCCGGATGCCGCACTGGCTGCTCGACGACATCCTCATGACCAGCGACCCCGACGCCGTGCCCAGGTTCTACAAGCAGGCGTTGCGGCTGGGTTGAGAAAGGGGGATCAGCGGTCAGCCACCAGCGGTCAGCCTCCAGTAGGGAAAGGTCGGCCTTCACTCATCGCTGCGGCTGAATGCACACGCCCGCTGGTAGTTGGTGACTGGTGGCTGGTAGCTGGTGACTGGCGGCTGGCAGCTGGCAGCTGGCGGCTGGCGGCTGGCGGCTGGCGGCTGGCGGCTGGCGGCCATAGCCCGATCCCCCCGTGACTTCTGTGAACAAAAGCCGCACAATCGAGCGAGGGGCCGACGCCCGTCGGGCGTCGGCGGTCAATGTCAGCCGGGGGCCGCGCACCGCGCCAGCCACCGAGAGCCAAGGGTCGAATTGATCCCGAGACATCCGCCGTGCCGACAGTCCTGACCTTCGAACATCCGCTCAACGAGCGCACCCGGACCTTCCTCCGGCTCGAACACCTGTTCGAGCGCTTCGATCACTTCGCGCCCCAGCCCGAGGATTGGGCGACGCGCGCCGCGCTCGAGAGCCTGATCGAGATCGTCGCCATCACCGCCCGCGCCGATGTGCGCAACGAGCTGCTCAAGGAACTCGAACGCACGCTCGAGACCCTGCGCCGCATCGCCTCGCGGCCCGGCGTCGACCCCGGCGCCCTGGAGCGCGTGCTCAGCGACCTGGAGCGCTCGCGTAACGCCATCCTCGCCATCGATGTTCCAATCGGCCAGATCGCCCGCGAGGACGACTTCCTCAAGGGCGTCGCCCAGCGCAACAGCATCCCCGGCGGCAGCTGCAGCTTCGATCTGCCGCAACTCCACCACTGGCTGCTGCAACCGCCCGAACAGCGTCAACAGCGTCTGGCCGACTGGCTCGAGGACCTGCGCCCGGCCCACCAGGCGATCGCGCTGACACTCTCGCTGGTACGCGCCAGCGCCCCGCCGCGTCAGGCCATGGCCGAGGCGGGCTTCTATCAGGAGGCGCTGGAGACCCAGGTGCCGCCACAACTGGTGCGCATCGGCGTCGATGCCAACAGCGGACTCTACCCCGAGGTCAGCGGTCACAAGAACCGCTTCAGCATCCGCTTCATGACCATCGAGAGTGAAGAGCGCCCGGCCCAGACCAGCGACGACATCCCCTTCCGACTGACCTGCTGTCTTTTCTGATCCATGTCCATCACCGTCCCCTGCCCCAACTGCGCCGCCCCCGTCGAATGGAGCGAGCACTCGCCCTGGCGCCCCTTCTGCAGCGAGCGCTGCCGCCTCATCGACCTCGGCGAGTGGTTCAACGAGAACCACCGCATCAGCGAACCGACCGACCCCGAGATCCCGCCCCAGCAGACATCGCCGGAGCATTGAGTCGGCCCAGGCCAGCGGCCAGCGGCCAGCGGCCAGCGGCCAGCGGCCAGCGGCCAGCGGGATTGAACCGCAAAGCCGCCAAGGACGCAAAGACACTGACCGACCTTCAGCGAGCGGCCTGAAGTCTAGGTTTGCAGTCAACTGCGGCGCACAAGACGATCCAGCCTCCTCACTGGAGGCTGGCAGCTGGAAGCCCTTCTTCTCTTCGCGCCCTTTGCGGCTTTGCGGTTCAACCCGCTGGCGGCTGGTCGCTGGAAGCTGACTCGAACCGCGAAGACACCAAGGACACGAAGGGGTTTTGGGCGTGGATGACGGTCGATTCCCGGCCAACAGCGACCCGTCCCGGGCAAAGCGCAGCGTGCCCGGCGCCTGCGTGCGCCTCGATGGGCACGCTGCGCTTTGCCCATCCTACGACGCTGGCGGCAAGTGGCTGGTGGCCGGTAGCTGATGGCTGGCGGCTGGCCGCTGAAAGCTAGTCGCCGGGCCACAGCCCGCGGATGGCGGCGATGCCCTGGGCGCCGAGGTCCCAGGCGGTGTCGAGGTCGTCGCGGGTCATGCCGCCGAGGGCGTAGACCGGAACATTGGCGGTGGCGGCGATGGCGGCGAAACGCGACCAGCCGAGGGCCGCGGCGCCGGGGTGGGTGGCGGTCGTCTTGACCGGTGAGAGCAGCGCGTAGTCGAGCCCGAGGGTGGCGATACGATCGAGCTCGGCGGCATCGTGACAGGCGGCGCCGACCAGCTCGCCGGGCGCGCCGGGACGCGCGCCCAGCCGCGCGAGCAGGCTCGAGCCCAGGTGCAGCCCGTGACGCGGCACCCCGACGACCTCCTCCGGGGCGCGATTGAGGAGCAGCCTGGCACCATGACGCTCGCAGCGCTCGAACGCCTGCTCGGCCAGCGCGCGATAGGCGGCGGCGCCGAGCGCATGCGCGCGCAGCTGCACCAGTCGCACCCCGTCCTCCAGGGCGCGCTCGAGCCGGCGCAGGAACTGCCCGGTGTGCTCGGGATCGGCCCCGGTGATCAGCATCAGCGGGGGCAGGCGCAGCGCGGTGATGATCGGCCGGTCGGCGGCGGGGAAGTCGTCGGGGTCCATCGTCTCGGGGTGTACCCAGTCGAGCGGTTGGCCCTCGCGCCCCTCGGGCGTGCCGGCATAGCGCTCGACCCGGTGGACGTCGAGCAGCACCCGCCGGTCGCCGTAGTGATGACGCACCCGGATCAGCGGTCGGCTGTGCTCGACACGGATACCGAGTTCCTCGTCGAGTTCACGGGCGAGCCCGGCGATGGGCGACTCGCCCGTCTCGAGCTTGCCGCCGGGGAACTCCCACAGCCCGCCCTGGTGCACGCCCTCGGGACGGCGGGCGATGAGGATCCGGCCCTCGTGGTCGGCGATGGCGCCGACCATGACATGGATCTCGGCGGGATCGCGATCAGCTGCGGTATTCGGCGTTGATGCGGACATAGTCGTAGGACAGATCGCAGGTGAGTACCTGGGCCTCGGCCTCACCGCGGCCGAGATCGACACGGATGAGGATCTCGGACTCGGCCATCACCGCAGCGCCGGCGGCCTCCTCGTAGTCGGCGGCACGCCCGCCGTCGCGCACGATCGCCACATCACCGAGCCACACCTGCACCCGGTCGATGTCGAGCGACTCGACCCCGGCGCGACCGATCGCGGCGAGGATCCGGCCCCAGTTGGGATCGGAGGCGAAGAGCGCGGTCTTGACCAGCGGCGAGTGGGCGATGGTATAGCCGACCCGACGCGCCTCGTGCCAGTCGCGCGCGCCCTCGACGGCGATGGTGACCAGTTTGGTCGCGCCCTCGCCGTCCTTGACGATGGCCCGCGCCAGCTCGGTGCAGAGCGACTCCAGCGCCTCCTGCAGGGCCGTCGCGTCGGCGCTCGCCGGATCGCTGACCGGCGCATTGCCGAGCGCGCCGGTGGCGGCGAGCACGCAGGCGTCGTTGGTCGAGGTGTCGCCGTCGACGCTGACGGCATTGAAGGAGCGATCACTGGCCGTCTGCAACGCCTGCTGCAGCACCTCGGGGGCGATGGCGGCGTCGGTGGCGATAAAGGCGAGCATGGTCGCCATGTCGGGGCAGATCATCCCCGAGCCCTTGGCCATCCCGGTGAGGGTCGCGGTCTGTCCGCCGCACTGGAAGCGACGCGAGGCGAGCTTGGGGAAGGTGTCGGTGGTCATGATCGCGCGTGCCGCCGCCGGCCAGGCGTCGGCGGCGAGCACCGGCAGCAGCCCCGGCAGCGCGGCGCTGAAGCGCTCGACCGGCAGGTGCTCGCCGATCACCCCGGTGGAGAAGGGCAGCACCTGCTCCGAAGCGCAGCCGGCCAGGCCGGCCAGCGCGCTGCAGCTCGCCTGCGCCGCCTCCAGCCCCTGTCGACCGGTGCCGGCGTTGGCATTGCCGGCGTTGATCAGCAGATAGCGCGGCGCGGCGCTCGCGAGATGGCGGCGCGCCAGGGTCACCGGTGCGGCACAGAAGGCGTTGCGGGTGAACACCGCGGCGCAGGTCGTCCCCTCGGCCAGTTCCATCGCCACCAGGTCGTCACGCCCCTGGTAGCGGATACCGGCGGCACAGGCGCCGAGACGGATGCCGGAGACCGGCAGGAAGTCGATCGTGTCGGTGCTGGTCATGGTCTCAGTTCGCCTTGCCGTGACACTGCTTGTATTTCTTGCCCGAGCCACAGGGACAGGGCTCGTTGCGCCCGATCTTGCGACCGTCGCGGACATAGGGCGCATCACCCTCGGGTTGCGCGGCGCGTGCCGCCGGGTCGGCGTCGGGCTTGGGCTCGGCCTGGTCGGTGTCGAGTCCGGTGAAGGTCTCGTGCTTGAACTCGAAGTCGGCGCTCGGCGCGGACTGGCGCTCGGGCAGGTCGGCGGCGGTCTGGATCTGCAGCTTGGCGAGGGTGCCGATCACCTCCTGCTTGATCGCCTCGAGCATCGCCGAGAACATCTCGAAGGCCTCGCGCTTGTACTCCTGCTTGGGGTTCTTCTGCGCATAGCCGCGCAGATGGATGCCCTGGCGCAGATAGTCCATCGCGGCGAGGTGGTCCTTCCACTGCGCGTCGAGCGTCTGCAGCATCACCGCCTTCTCGAGCTGGCGCATGTTGTCGGCGCCGATGAGCTGCTCCTTCTCGCCGTTGCGCGTCTCCAGGGTCTGGGCGATGCGCGCGCGCAGCGTCTCCTCATGGAGCGAGTCGTCCTCCTCGAGCCAACGGCGCAGCGGCCAATCACCGCCGAAGTGCTCGGCCAGGGCCTCCTCGAGACCGGGCAGGTCCCACTGCTCCTCGAAGCTCTCCGGCGGGATGTAGCCGTTGATCACCTCGGTGAGGACGTCGGCGCGCATCGCGGCGACGGTCGCGCTGACGTCGTTGACGTCCATCAGCTCGCGACGCTGGCGATAGATCACCTTGCGCTGATCGTTGGCGACGTCGTCGTACTCGAGCAGCTGCTTGCGGATGTCGAAGTTGCGTCCCTCGACCTTGCGCTGGGCGTTCTCGATCGCGCGGGTCACCCAGGGGTGCTCGATCGCCTCGCCCTTCTGCATGCCGAGGCGCTTCATCAGCGCGCCGACCCGCTCGGAGGCGAAGATGCGCATCAGATTGTCTTCGAGCGAGAGATAGAAGCGGGTCGAGCCCGGATCGCCCTGACGCCCGGAGCGGCCGCGCAGCTGGTTGTCGATGCGCCGCGACTCGTGACGCTCGGTGCCGATCACGTGCAGACCGCCGGCCTCGCGCACCGCCGCATGGCGCTGCTCCCAGTCGGCGCGCAGCGCCTCGACGTCGGCATCGGGGCCGGCGGCCTCGAGTTCGGCCTCGAGGTTGCCGCCGAGGACGATGTCGGTCCCTCGACCGGCCATGTTGGTGGCGATGGTCACCGCGCCGGGGCGACCGGCCTGGGCGATGATGCCGGCCTCGCGCTCGTGCTGCTTGGCGTTGAGCACCTCGTGGCCGAGTCCCTCCTTGGTGAGCAGCCGGTCGACCAGCTCGGAGGTCTCGATCGAGGCGGTGCCGACCAGCACCGGCTGACCGCGCGCAACGCAGTCACGCACGTCCTCGATGATCGCCTGATACTTCTCGTCCTGGGTGAGATAGACCAGGTCGCCACGGTCGTCGCGGATCATCGGCTGGTTGGTGGGGATCACCACCACCTCGAGGCCATAGATCTGCTGGAACTCGTAGGCCTCGGTGTCGGCGGTGCCGGTCATGCCCGAGAGCTTGGGGTAGAGCCGGAACAGGTTCTGGAAGGTGATCGAGGCCATCGTCTGGTTTTCGGGCTGGATGTCCACGCCCTCCTTCGCCTCGACCGCCTGATGCAGCCCCTCCGACCAGCGCCGCCCCGGCATGGTACGGCCGGTGAACTCGTCGACGATGATCACCTGACCGTCACGCACGATATAGTCGACGTTCTTCTGGAACAGGGCGTGCGCACGCAGCGCCGCGTAGACATGGTGCATCAGCGCGATGTTGCCGGGGTCGTAGAGGCTCGCGCCGGCCTCGAGCAGTCCGGCCTCGAGCAGCATCTGCTCGACGCGCTCGTGGCCCTCCTCGCTGAGATAGACCTGGCGCATCTTCTCGTCGACCGAGTAATCACCGGGACCGAAATCGGGCTGACCGTCCTCGTTGGTGGTCGGCTCCTGACGGGTCAGCCGCGGGATCAGCGCGTTGACCTGGTTGTAGAGCTCGGTGTTGCCGTCCGAGGGACCGGAGATGATCAGCGGCGTGCGCGCCTCGTCGATGAGGATCGAGTCGACCTCGTCGACGATGGCGTAGAAGGGATCGCGCTGCACCCGCTGCTCGGCCGAGAAGGCCATGTTGTCGCGCAGGTAGTCGAAGCCGTATTCGTTGTTGGTGCCGTAGGTGATGTCGGCGGCATAGGTCTCGCGCCGGGTGACCGGGCGCAGGTGACGGTAGCCGGCGTCCCCGCTGGGCACGTAGTCGGGATCGAAGCGGTAGGAGGCGGCGTCCGGCCCCATGCCGCCGGAGGAGTTGATGACGCCGACCGAGAGCCCGAGGAAGTGATAGAGACGTCCCATCCAGGCCGCGTCGCGACGCGCCAGATAGTCGTTGACGGTCACCACGTGCACGCCCTTGCCGGGCAGCGCATTGAGATAGGCGGCGAGGGTCGCGACCAGGGTCTTGCCCTCACCGGTGCGCATCTCGGCGATCTTGCCGTCGTTGAGCACCATGGCGCCGACCATCTGGACGTCGAAGTGACGCATGCCGAGCACCCGTCGTCCGGCCTCGCGCACCACCGCGAAGGCCTCGGGGAGCAGCGCCTCGAGGGCTTCGCCGCCGGCCAGCCGCTGGCGAAACTCGGGCGTCTTGGCCGCGAGCGCCTCGTCCGACAACCGCTCGAGTTCGGGTTCGAGTGCATTGATCTTCGCGACCGATTTCAGCAGCGACTTGACCAGGCGATCGTTGCGGCTGCCGAAGACCTTCTTGAGCAGTTGAGTGACCATCGAATTGACTGAAACCTGTCCTGGGAAAATCGGGAAATTGTACCGGATTTACTTGACCCTTGCGGGACCGCCGGGGGCGGAGCGAACGAGGCCCCCGCAGGGCGCACGGCATGACGAGGGACGCGTGACACGCCCCGGTGAAGCTGCAGACGACGCTCAGCCGCCCGACTGATCGGCACCGGCGTCGGCCAGGGTGCGCTTGGGCGTCTTGCCGAGATAGGCCATGGGGTCGACCGGCTCGCCGTCCTTGAGCACCTCGAAGTGCACGTGCGGACCGGTAGCGACGCCCGACGAGCCGACGGTGGCGATCTTCTGGCCCCGGCGCACCATCTGCCCGACCTCGACCAGGTTCTTGCTGTTATGGGCGTAGCGGGTGATCAGCCCGTCCATGTGACGGATATCGACCACCCAACCGTAGCCATTGCGCCGGCCGCTGAACTCGACCACGCCATCGGCAGCCGCAGCGATCGGGGTGCCGCGCGGACTGGCGAAGTCGACACCGCTGTGGAACAACCGCACCTTGCGTGTCGGATGGATGCGATAGCCGAAGTTGGAGGTGATATAACCGGAGGCGACCGGCCAGTTGGTCGGCAACGCCTGCGCCTTGAGCCCCTGCTCCATCACCACGCCCTCGATCACCCCGAGCTTGCGCTGGCGATCATCGATGAGGCTGGCGACGCTGCCGAGTTCGCTGACCAGCTCCTTGATGGTGTAGTCGCGCACCGGTCCCTCGGCGGGTCCACCCTGCGGCGGCGGTCGATCGAAGTCGAACTCCTCGGCGTCGAGCCCGGACATCTGCACCAGCCGCGCGCCGAGCGCATTGAGTCGCAGCAGTTCGGCCTGCATCTCACCGAGACGGGCGGCGAGCGCGTTGATTTCATCGGTGGAGGGGTTGGCGGGGATCGAGAGGGTGGATGCGGAGGCGGGCGGTGGAGCAGGCGGCTCGATGCGGGTGAGGGACTGACCGGTCAGGAATCCGATCCCGCCGCCACCGAGGGCGCAGGCCCCGAGGGCCAGCAGGATCACCTGGCCGCGCAGGGCCTTGCTTCGATCGAGATGATGCATCGCTTCTCTCTACGGTTGGGCTCACGCCAGAGGGCGCGAGTTTATACTATGGCGACGTGATTTGATCATGGCTTTGCCGAGACGGCCCCATTGGCGATCGACCGGAAACGCCCGATGATTGAATACCTACGCCTCATGGATATCATCGGGCACCAGTGCACGCCTCATCCTCGACACAGCGACAGCCCGCAGTGATGCCCGACCGGCCCAAGACGATCCACGACCTGCTCTGGAACAACCCCATGGTGCGCGACCGGCTCGCCCGGCGACAGCGTGAGCTCGAGCTGCTCGAGGCCGCTCGTCAACGCGTCCCCGGTGGGTTGCAGCGTCACTGCATCGACGCCCACCTCGAGGACACCACCCTGGTGCTGGTACTCGACTCGCCGGCGTGGGCCACCCGCGCGCGCTTTCTCGCCCGCGATCTCGGCGCCGCGCTGGCCGCGCGCGACCTCACCGCGGTGCGCATCCAGACCCGGCCGCCGCAACCTCAGCGCCAGCACGCTCCCAAGGCCCAGGTCGGTACTCCGCGTCGACTCTCAGCGGCAACCGTCGAACACCTGCGCACCGCCGCCGAACACCTCGACGACCCCGAGCTCGCCGCCACGCTCAGACGGCTCGCCGAGCATCATGCCGAGGACGACACCTCGAGCGACTGAGCGCAGGGGCACGGGCGCACGCAAACGACCGATCGATGCCTCGGCATCGATCGGTCGTTGCTGCAGTGGATTGGCTTGGGCGGGGCACGGTCATCATCGTCGCCCCGCCCCGACCCGGCGACTCAGATCGCGGCCACCGGCTGACCATAACCGATGGGAGCGCACTCACCGTCCTCGAAGCTGACCTCCTCCCAGGCGGCGGTGTCGGCAACCAGGGCGCGGACCAGCATGTTGTTGAGTGCGTGTCCGGACTTGTGACCGCAGAAGGCGCCGACCAGCGAGTGGCCGAGCAGGTACAGGTCACCGATGGCGTCGAGCATCTTGTGACGCACGAACTCGTCGTCGTAGCGCAGGCCTTCCTCGTTGAGCACCCGGTACTCGTCGACCACCACGGCGTTGTCGAGACTGCCGCCGAGGGCGAGATTCTGCTGACGCAGCGCCTCGATCTCCTTGAGGAAACCGAAGGTCCGGGCGCGGCTGACCTCGCGCACGAAGGAGTGGGTCGAGAGGTCGATACTGGCGCGATTGACCCGGGCGTGGAAGGCCGGATGATCGAAATCGATGGAGAAATCGACCCGGAAGCCGTGATAAGGCGTGAAGCGGGCGAACTTGTCACCGTCACGCACCTCGACCGGGCGCTTGATGCGGATGAAGCGCTTGGCCCTGGGCTGCTCCTCGACACCGGCCGACTGGATGAGGAAGACGAAGGGCGCGGCGCTGCCGTCCATGATCGGTACCTCGGCGGCACCGAGGTCGACATAGGCGTTGTCGATGCCGAAGCCGGCGAAGGCGGCGAGCAGATGCTCGACGGTGGAGACCCGCACGTCGCCGCGCACCAGGGTGGTGGAGAGCCGGGTGTCGCCGACATTGAAGGGCGTGGCCTGGATCTCGACCGGGGTGTCGAGATCCACCCGCCGGAACACGATACCGGTATCCGGGGCGGCCGGACGCAGGGTGAGCGCGACCTTCTCACCGGTGTGGAGTCCCACGCCGGTGGTCTGGATCACGGTCTTCAAGGTGCGTTGCTTGATCATCGCCCGGGTTACCCCTCGCTATCCACGGCGGCCGACGGCGATCCCTGCCGGTTGCCGTTCGAGTACCGCGCGGGACCGGTTCAACCGATCCCGCGCCGTTCGTCCTGTGCTCGATTCATGTGCACGCGCGTCATCACGACGGGTGCGGTTTCGGATAGCTTAGGGTTTTCCCGAAGATTTATCAAGTTTCGCACGCGACAAGACACGACCCCCCTGTTTTAAAACGCCTTTCAGATACAGGGAAACCCCTGATCAGTCGGCCTGACGACGCAGGAACGCGGGGATGTCGAGATAGTCCAGGTCGCTCTCCCCGACCGACTCCGAGGCCGCCTGGGCACCCGCCTTGCGCGCAACCGCCGGACGGCGATCGAGCTCGCGATAGTCGGGCGCACCCTCACCGCCGTCACCGCTGACCAGACGCATCGCCGGCTCCTGCAGCCCGGGGCGGCGGGCCTTGGCGCGATTGCCGCCGAGTCCGGTAGCGACCACGGTCACCCGCAGCTCGTCCTCAAGCTCGGGGTCGACCACGGTCCCGACCACCACGGTGGCGTCATCGTCGGCGAACTCGCGCACCGTGCTGCCGACCTCGTCGAACTCGCCGATGGTGAGGCTCATCCCAGCGGTGATGTTGACCAGGATGCCGCGAGCGCCGGCGAGATCGATGTCCTCCAGCAGCGGGCTGCGGATCGCCGCCTCGGCCGCCTCGCGGGCGCGGTTCTCGCCCTGGGCCGCGCCGGTGCCCATCATCGCCACGCCCATCTCCGACATCACCGTCTTGACGTCGGCGAAGTCGACGTTGATCAGCCCCGGACGGGTGATCAGCTCGGCGATGCCCTGGGTGGCGTTGAACAGCACGTCGTTGGCTGCACGGAAGGCATCGAGCAGGCTCATCTCCTTACCGAGCACCGCCAGCAGCTTCTCGTTGGGGATGGTGATCAGCGAATCGACATTGGTCGCCAGCTCGGCGATGCCCGCCTCGGCCACGCGACTGCGCTTGCCGCCCTCGAAGGGGAAGGGCTTGGTGACCACGGCGACGGTGAGGATGCCCAGCTCCTTGGCCACCTGGGCGACCACCGGCGCGGCGCCGGTACCGGTACCGCCGCCCATGCCGGCGGTGATGAAGACCATGTCGGCGCCCTCGAGCGCGTCCTGGATGCGATCACGGTCCTCCATCGCGGCGTTGCGCCCGACCTCGGGGTCGGCGCCCGCACCCAGCCCCTTGGTGATGCCCGCGCCGAGCTGCAGGATGGTCTTGACGTTGGAATTCTTCAGCGCCTGGGCGTCGGTGTTGGCGCAGATGAAGTCAACCCCCTCGATGGTCGAGGCGACCATGTGGTTGACCGCGTTGCCGCCGCCACCGCCGACGCCGATGACCTTGATGACCGCGTTCTGGCTATGGGTGTCCATCAGTTCGAACATGTGAAATCTCCTCTCTTGTTGCAGTGCGCAAAAACCTGAAACCTCGTCGGTGCCGCGCTCCAGGCGGCACCGCCCCCCGACATCCCCGGCGTCCTCCGGACACCGGGCCCTGAGACCGCAGGCCGCGGTCCATCCCGACTACGGTGCCGCTCGCGACACCGCCCTGCCGACACCACCGCCCCGGAGCGACCGAAGCGGCGGCATCGTCCCTCTAGAACGTGCCCTGGAACCAGCCGCGCATGCGCGACCACATCCCCTGCAACCCCGGCCCCTCGGCCATCTCGGGGGCACGGGCGAAGCGGTGCTGGCGCGCATACATCAGCAGCCCCACCCCGGTCGCATAGGCCGGGTTGTCGACCACCTCGGGCATGCCGACGACGTGCTGCGGCACACCGAGACGCACCGGCATGTCGAACACCGACTCGGCCAGCTCGACCAGGCCCTCCATCTTGGCCCCGCCGCCGGTGAGCACCACGCCGCCGGCGACCACCTCTTCCAGCCCGCTGCGCCGCAGCTCGTTCTTCAGCAGGGTCAGCAGCTCCTCGTAACGCGGCTCGGCGACCTCGGCGAGCATCTGCCGCGAGAGCCGGCGCGGCGGCCGATCGCCGATGCTCGGCACCTCGATCGCCTCGCTGTCGGTGGCGAGCTGGGCAAGCGCGCAGGCATGCTCGACCTTGATCTGCTCGGCGTACTGGGTGGGCGTGCGCAGGGCCACGGCGATGTCGTTGGTGACCTGGTCGCCGGCGATCGGGATCACCGAGGTGTGACGGATGGCGCCATTGGTGAACACCGCCATATCGGTCGTGCCGGCACCGATGTCGACCAGACAGACGCCGAGCTCCTTCTCGTCCTCGCCGAGCACCGAGTAGCTCGAGCTCAGCTGCGAGAGCACCAGATCGTCGACATCGAGTCCGCAGCGGCGGATGCATCGGGTGAGATTCTGCGCCGCGCTCGCCGCGCCGGTGACGATATGCACCTTGGCCTCGAGCCGCACCCCGCACATGCCGATCGGCTCGCGCACCCCGCCCTGCTCGTCGATGATGAACTCCTGCGGCAGGATGTGCAGGGTCTTCTGATCGGCCGGGATCGCCACCGCGCGCGCCGAGTCGATCACCTGATCGACATCGGCCTGGGTGACCTCGCCCTCGTTGACCTTGGCGACACCGTCGGAGTTGAAGCTGCGCACATGGCTGCCGGCGATCCCGGCGTGCACCGAGTGGATCTCGCAGCCGGCCATCAGCTCGGCCTCCTCCACCGCACGCTGGATCGACTGCACCGTCGATTCGATATCGACCACCACCCCGCGCTTGAGTCCGCGCGAGGGATGGGCGCCGATACCGATGATCTCGATCTGGTCATCATCCTTGAGCTCGCCGATCAGGGCGGCGACCTTAGAGGTCCCGATGTCCAGGCCCACCAAAAGATTCTTGTCGTTACGTCGCGACATCCGGTTCTATCCTCGATTGTCGGGCCACTCCGGGCGACCCGAGTTCGCGCGGACCTGCGCCTGTCTCTCGTCCGCCCAGCGCACGGCGAACCCGTTGCTGTAGCGCAGATCCACGACCAACAGTTGTCCAACCGCCTCGAGCTGCGGGGCGTTGGCGATGAAACGGGCGAGCCGCTCCTCGACCTGCTCGGAACCGAGCCGCAGCTCGGTGCCCATGACCAGCTCGACGCGCCAGTCGCCGCGCGGATCGACCGCCAGGGTCTGGATCAGATGACCGACCAGCATCAGCCGGTCGCGCCAATCCTGATAGCGACTCGCCAGCTCGGCGGCACGCGCCTCCTCACCCACGAGCACCGGCAACCCCGCCGGCAGGGTCGCGGCACGCGGCCGGAACACCACCCCCTCGGCGGTCACCAGACCGTCGTCGTTCCAGCGCGCGATCGGTCGATGCTCCTCGACCAGCACCAGCAACCGATCGGGCCACACCCGACGCAGACTGGCGTGACCGACCCAGGCCAGCGACTCGGCCGCGCGCTTGAGCTCGACCAGGTTGGCGGTCAGGATGCCGCCGTCGAGCCGCTCGGTCAGGGTCTGGCTGAGCAGCGCCGAGGAGTGATGGTGCAGCTCGCCCTCGACCTCGACCACCCGCACCGGCAGCAGAAAGGGCTCCCAGCGCAGGAACAGCCAGCCGCCGACCGGCATCGCCAGCAGCAACAACACCCCGAGCAGCGTGCGCCAGCGCGAGCGCCCCAGCCGCTGCGACAGCGGACGCTTCCTGGTAGCCCCGCGACGGCGTCGTTCAGCCACGGTCGAAACTCGTCTCCAGGATGCGCCACACCAGCCGATCGAAGTCCATCCCCGCCGCCCGCGCCGCCATCGGCACCAGGCTGTGATCGGTCATCCCCGGCACCGTATTGATCTCCAGCAGGAAGGGGTCTCCTGCGGCGTCGAGCATCAGGTCGACCCGCCCCCAACCGCTCGCCCCGGCCTGTTCGAAGGCGTCGAGCGCGAGCGACTGCAGCGCGTGCTCGCGCGCCGGCTCCAGTCCGCAGGGGCAGAAATAGCGGGTGGTGTCGGCGCTGTACTTGGCCTCGTAGTCGTAGAAGACGTTGGGCGTCTCCAGCCGGATCAGCGGCAGCGCCTCCTCGCCGAGGATGGCACAGGTGTACTCCGCCCCGGCGATCCAGCGCTCGGCGAGCACCAGGGCGTCGAAGGCACTCGCCGCACGCCAGGCGGCGGCGAGCCCGGCGACGTCCTCGACCTTGGCCATGCCGATGCTCGAACCCTCGTGCACCGGCTTGACCATCAACGGGAAACCGAGCGCCGCGGCCGCCGGCAGGTCGTCCTCGTCGCGCAGCAGCACGGCGTCTGCGGTGGGCAGACCGCCCCCCGACCACAGCAGCTTGCAGCGATGCTTGTCCATGCCCAGCGCCGAACCGAGCACCCCGGAGCCGGTGTAGGGCATGCCGATGCGCTCGAGCGCGCCCTGGATCTGGCCGTCCTCGCCGCCACGTCCGTGGAGCACCACGAAGGCGCGCGCGAAGCCCCCGACCCGCAAGCGCTCGAGCACGTCGGCGCCGGGGTCGAGCGGCTCGGCGTCGACGCCCTGACGGCGCAGCGCCTCGAGCACCGCACGCCCGCTCCTCAGCGAGATCTCGCGCTCGGCCGCCTCGCCACCGAGCAACACCGCGACCCGGCCGAACTCGGCCGCGTCCTGAACCCGATGCCTGGTCATGACTCCCCCCCGACGACCCGCCGCACCTCGGGCATCAGCCGGACCCCGCTGGCGCGTTCGACCGTGGTCTGCACCAGCGCGATCAGCTCGGCGATGTCCCGGGCGGTGGCATCGCCCGTGTTGATGATGAAGTTGGCGTGACGCTCCGAGACCTGGGCCCCGCCGAGTCGTCGCCCCTTGAGCCCGTTGGCCTCGATCAGTCGCGCGGCATGGTCCCCCGGCGGATTGCGGAACACCGAGCCGCAGCTCGGCTGACCGATCGGCTGGGTGGCGGCGCGACGATCGAGCAGGGCGCGAATCCGCGCCATCGCCGCGGCGCCGTCGCCGGGTTCGAGCGCCAGATCGGCGCCGACGAACCACTCGCCCGCCGGCCCGCGCACCTCGCGATAGCCCGGGGTGAAGTCGCTCGCCGGGCGCTCGCGGACCCGCCCCCGGCGATCGATGGTGCGCACGCGCGCCACCCACGGCCAGGTCTCGCCGCCCCAGGCCCCGGCGTTCATCGCCAGGGCGCCGCCGAGGGTGCCGGGGATACCGGCGAGGAACTCGATCCCGACCAGGTCGGCGCGCGCGGCGACGCGGGCGAGCTTGGCGCAGGCGACCCCGGCGCCGACCCGCAGGCCGTGCTCGCCGAGACGCTCGAGCCCGTCGAGACAGCCCAGGGTGTGGATCACGGTGCCGGGGAACCCGGCATCGTCGATCAACACATTGCTCCCCAGCCCCAGCCACAGCAGCGGCTCGTCGGGGTCGAGCGCGGCGAGGAAGACGGCGAGGTCGTCGAGATCGGCGGGACGGTAGAGCCTTCGCGCCGGACCGCCGACCCGCCAGCTGGTGTAGCGGGCCAGCGGCTCGTGTTCGAGCAGGGTGCCGCGCCAGGGTGTCGTCGTCTCGCTCATCGGCCCTGCTCCAGCAGCTGCGGCAGTCGCGCGGCCAGCCGACCGATGTCGCCGGCCCCGGCCACCAGCACGATATCGCCGTCCTCGAGCAGGTTGGGCAGCAGCTCGGGCACGGCCTCGGGGCCCTCGACGAACACCGGGTCGCACTCGCCCCGGGTACGGATGGCGCGGCTCAGTGCACGCCCGTCGGCACCGGGGATCGGCTGCTCGCCGGCCGGATAGACCTCGCAGAGCACCAGGGCATCGACCCCCGAGAGCACCGCAACGAAATCATCGAACTGCTCCTGGGTCCGTGAATAGCGATGCGGCTGGAACACCAGCACCAGCCGCCGCCCCGGCCAGCCCGCACGCGCCGCCTCCAGGGTCGCGGCGAGTTCGCGCGGGTGATGGCCATAGTCGTCGACCACCAGCAGGTCGCGCCCCCAGGCGTCGCGCAGCTCGTGGGAGACGAAGCGCCGCCCCACCCCCTCGAAGCGCGACAGCGCGCGCGCGATCGCCGGCTCCTCGACGCCGAGCTCGAGCGCCACGGTGATCGCCGCCAGGGCGTTGAGCACATTGTGTCTGCCCGGCAGGTTGAGGGTCAGCTCGAGCGGTCCGTCGAGCGCGTCGCTCTCGACGCGGAAGCTGGTGCGCATGCCGCACTGGCGCAGCGCGCTGGCGCGCACATCGGCCTCGGGGTGGGTGCCATAGGTCCGCACCGGCCGAGGGATGGTCGAGACCAGCTCGCGTACCACCGGGTCGTCGATACAGAGCACCGCCAGACCGTAGAAGGGCAGGTGATGGAGGAACTCGACGAAGGTGCTGCGCAGCCGCGAGAAGTCGTTACCGTAGGTGTGCATGTGATCGGCGTCGATATTGGTGACGATCGACACCATCGGCTGCAGATACAGGAAGGATGCGTCACTCTCGTCGGCCTCGGCCACCAGATACTTGGTGGTGCCGAGCTTGGCGTTGGCCCCGGCGCTGTTGAGCCGCCCGCCGATGACGAAGGTCGGGTCGAGCCCGCCCTCGGCGAGGATGCTCGCCACCAGACTGGTGGTGGTGGTCTTGCCGTGGGTCCCGGCCACCGCCACGCCGTAGTAGAAGCGCATCAGCTCGGCGAGCATCTCGGCACGGCGCACGATCGGGATGCGCGCGGCACGGGCGGCGCGGATCTCGGGGTTGTCCTCATCGATCGCCGTCGAGACCACCACCGCGTCGACGTCGACGACCTGCTCGGCGCGATGGCCGACATGGATCTCGACGCCGAGCCCGGCGAGCCGGCGGGTGACCTCGCTCTCGCGCAGGTCCGAGCCGCTGACCTCGTAGCCGAGGTTGGCCATCAGCTCGGCGATCCCGCTCATCCCCGCCCCACCGATACCGATGAAGTGCAGACGCCGGACCCGCCCCATGTTAGCGGCGGTATGTTGCAGATGTGCGTTCATCGACCGATCTCCTCGAGACACCGGGCGGCGATCCGCGCCGCCGCCTCCGGTCGGGCGTGCTCGCGCGCGGCCTCGGCCATCGCCAGCAGCGCGGCGCGATCACCGAGCAGCTCGGCGAGCAGCTCGCCGAGGCGTTCAGCGGTGAGCTCGGTCTGCGGCAGCAGCCGCGCCGCGCCGGCCTCGACCAGATAACCGGCATTGGCCCGCTGGTGGTCGTCGACGGCGTGCGGATAGGGCACCAGCACCGCGCCCACGCCGGCGGCGGCGAGCTCCGAGACGGTCAGCGCGCCGGCGCGACAGACCACCAGGTCGGCCCAGGCATAGGCCGCGGCCATGTCGTCGATGAAGGGCACCACCTCGGCCTCGACACCGGCCTCGCGATAGGCCGCGCGCGCCTCCTCCAGGGTGCGCGCGCCGGCCTGATGGCGGACCAGCGGACGCGTCTCGGGGGCGAGCCGGGCGAGCGCCGGGGCCAGCGTGCGATTGAGCGCGAGCGCCCCGAGCGAACCGCCAAGCACCAGCAGCCGCGCCGCGCCGTCACGCTCGCGCCAGCGCGCGGCCGGGGTCGGCAGCGCGGCGATCTCGGCGCGCACCGGATTGCCACTGACCTCGGCGCGACCGGGGGCGAAGCTCCCCGGGAAGCCCTCAAAGACCCGGCGCGCGATCCGCGACAACCACTGGTTGGTCAGCCCCGGCACCCGGTTCTGCTCCTGTACCACCAACGGGATGCCGAGCACGCGCGCCATCACCCCGCCGGGACCCGAGACGAAGCCGCCCATGCCGAGCACCAGCGCCGGGCGCCGCCGGCGCAGGATGCGCGCGGCCTGCCACGAGGCCCGCGCCAGCCGCCAGGGGGCGAGCACGCGGGAGCGCCAGCCCTTGCCGCGCACCCCCTCGATGCCGAGCCACTCGATCTCGAAGCCGTGCTCGGGCACCAGCCGCGACTCCATGCCGCGCCGGGTACCGATCCAGAACACCCGCGCGCCCTCGGCGCGCAGCCGCTCGGCCACCGCCAGCGCGGGAAACACGTGCCCACCGGTACCGCCGGCCATGACGCCTATGCACGGACCCATTTCAACCCCCGTCTTGGTCCCGCCTCGGACTGCGTCTGACGCACCGTGGCATCGATGCGCAGCAGCAGCCCCACCGCCATACAGGCGACGATCAGGCTGTTGCTGCCGTAACTGAGAAACGGCAGGGTCAGCCCCTTGGTCGGGAGCAGCCCCACATTGACCCCGATGTTGACGAATGCCTGCATCCCGATCCACAACCCGATGCCCTGCGCGGCATGAGCGGCAAAGGCCTTGCCCAGCGCCTGGGCGCGGGCGCCGATGGCGAAGGCGCGCCAGGTGACGAAGGCAAAGGCGGCCACCAGCAGCAGGGTGCCGAGCAGACCGAACTCCTCGCCGATCACCGAGGCGAGGAAGTCGGTGTGCGCCTCGGGCAGGAAGAACTGCTTCTGGATGCCGTTGCCGAGGCCGACCCCCAGCCACTCGCCGCGACCGAAGGCGATCAACGCCTGGCTGAGCTGGTAGCCGCTGTTGAAGGGGTCATCGAAAGGATCGAGGAAGGAGGTGACGCGCTGCATCCGATAGGGGGAGACGAGCACCAGGGTGATCAGCCCGGCACCGACCACCGCGATCAGCAGCACGAAGGGCAGCACGCTCACCCCGCCGAGGAAGAGCATCCCCATCACCGTGGCGAGCATCACCGCAGTGGTGCCGAAGTCGGGCTGCATCAGGATCATCGCACCGGCCACCCCGACCAGGATCATCGGATGGATGAAGCCCGAGATCCGGTTGGCCACGGCATCGGCGTGACGCACCAGATAGCCGGCGACATAGACCACCGCGAACAGTTTCATGAACTCGGAGGGCTGGAGATTGAAGGGACCGAGCGGGATCCAGCGCGTCGCACCATTGACCGAGTAGCCGATCCCCGGCAACAGGACCAACATCAGCGAGGCCATGCCGAACAGGAACAGCCAGACCCCGTAGCGCTCCCACCACAGCAGCGGCAGGCGATAGGCGGCGACCCCGCCGATCAGCCCGAGCACGAGCGCGATGGTGTGACGGATCACGTAATAGAAGGGCGTGCCGCAGCAGCTCTCGGCGATCGACATCGACGCCGAGGCGACCATCACCAGACCGAAGCCGAGCAGCGCGAGCACGCAGATCAGCAACGCGTGGTCGAATGCGGGCAGCCGCTCGCGGCGACGACGCGGGTTGCGCACTGGACGGGCGGCGACGCTCATTGCGACAACCCCCGCACCGCCGCGGCGAAGACCCGGCCACGATGGGCATAGCCCTCGAACATGTCGAAGCTCGCACAGGCCGGCGAGAGCAGCACCCGATCCCCCGGCTGCGCCAGCTCGGCGGCCAGTCGCACCGCCTCGGCCATGTCGGCGGCATGGCACACCGGCACCACGCCGGCGAGCACCGTCTCGATCAGCGGCGCGTCGCGCCCGAGCAGCACCGCCGCGCGCGCGGCGCGCGCCACCGCCGGGCGCAGCGGCGTGAAGTCCGCACCCTTGCCGTCGCCGCCGGCAATCAGCACCACCCGAGCGGGGTCACCCGCGCCGACCAGCCCGTCGAGCGCGGCCACGGTGGCGCCCGGGTTGGTGCCCTTGGAATCGTCGTACCAGCGCACCCCGTCACGCTCGCGCACCAGTTCGCAGCGGTGCGCCAGCCCGGGGAAGTTGGTCAGCGCCTTGCAGCAGGCCTCGCGCGGCAGCCCGCAGGCCTCGGCGAGCGCCAGCGCGGCGAGCGCGTTGGCGAGGTTGTGGCGTCCGGCCAGGGCGAGGCGCGCGCACTCGAGCAGTGGCGTGTCGCCGCGACAGATCCAGTCCTCGCCGCGATGACGGCGCACCCCGTAGTCGTCCGCACCGGGCTCGCCGAGGGTGAAGCCGATCAGCGCGCGCGCCGGCTCGGCGGCGACCATCGCCATCACCTCGGGGTCGTCGCGGTTGACCACCGCCACCCGCGCGCCGCGGTAGATCCGCGCCTTGGCCGCGGCATAGCCGGCGAGATCCGGGTAGCGGTCCATGTGATCGGGCGAGAGGTTGAGCACCACCGCGACCTCGGCGCCAAGGCTGTGGGTGGTCTCGAGCTGGAAGCTCGAGAGTTCGAGCACATAGAGCTCGGCGCGCGCATCGAGCAGCTCCAGCGCCGGCTCGCCGAGGTTGCCGCCGGCCGCCGCGCGCCGCCCGGCCAGCCGCGCCATCAGCCCGACCAGCGAGGTCACCGTGCTCTTGCCGTTGGAGCCGGTGATGGCGCAGATCGGCGCGCGCGCGGCGCGGGCGAACAGTTCGATGTCGCCGACCACCTCGACCCCGCGGGCGATCGCCGCGGCGATCAGCGGCTCGGCGAGCGCCACCCCGGGGCTGACCACCAGCTGCTCGGCGGCCTCGAACACCTCGCGCTCGAAACCGCCGACGAACACCGCCAGCTCCGGCAGCGACTCGCGCAGCGCATCGAGCCCGGGGGGCTGGGCGCGCGAGTCGGTCACCGCCGTCGGCACGCCCTGGGCATGCAGGTAGCGCGCGCAGGACAGCCCGGTCTTGCCGAGGCCGACGACCAGGGTCTTGGGGGCTGGGGGCTGGGTGAGTCGCTCAGTCATGTCAACGGATCTTCAGGCTCGCCAGTCCGATCAGCACCAGCACCACGGTGACGATCCAGAAGCGCACGATCACCCGCGGCTCGGGCCAGCCCTGCAGCTCGAAGTGATGGTGCAGCGGCGCCATGCGGAAGATGCGCTTGCCGGTGAGCTTGAACGACATCACCTGGAGCATCACCGAGATGGTCTCGACCACGAACACCCCGCCCATCACGAACAGCACCAGCTCCTGACGCACCGCCACCGCCACGGTGCCGAGCGCGGCGCCGAGCGCGAGCGCGCCGACATCCCCCATGAACACCTGGGCCGGATAGGCGTTGAACCAGAGGAAACCGAGCCCGGCGCCGACCAGCGCGGCGCAGAAGATCACCAGCTCGCCGACGTCGGCGACATAGGGGATCAGCAGATAGTCGGCGATCTCGGCATGACCACTGGCGTAGACGAAGAGACCCAGCGCCCCGGCCACCAGCACCGTCGGCATGATCGCCAGCCCGTCGAGCCCGTCGGTGAGGTTGACCGCGTTGCTCGAGCCGACGATGACGAAATAGGTCAGCAGGATGAACCAGGGACCGAGCTGGATCGAGACGTTCTTGAGATAGGGGATCAGCAACGCAGTCTCGGCCGGGGTGGCGGCGCTGACATAGAGGGCGACGGCGGCGATGAAGCCGAACACCGTCTGCCACAGATACTTCCAGCGCGCCGGCAGCCCGCGCGGGTCGCGCTGCACCAGCTTCTTGTAGTCGTCGACCAGGCCGATGGCGCCGAAGGCCAGGGTGGTGAGCAGCACGATCCAGACGTAGTGGTTGCCGAGATCGGCCCACAGCAGGGTGCTGATGGCCACCGCCACCAGGATCAGCGCGCCGCCCATGGTCGGGGTGCCGGACTTCGACAGATGGCTCTGCGGGCCGTCGTCGCGCACCGTCTGGCCGATCTTGTAGGCGCGCAGCCGACGGATCATCGGCCGCCCCACCAGCAAGGCGATCGCCAGCGCGGTCAACACCCCGAGGATGGCGCGCAGGGTGAGATAGCGGAATACGCTGAACCCGCTATCGAGCCCGGCGAGCCAGTCAGTCAGATACAGCAGCAAACTCGTCTCCTCCAGCGGCGCAGAGCGCCTCTACGATGCATTCCATTCGCGCGGTGCGCGAACCCTTGATCAAGACCCGGTCATCCTCCCCCAACTCGGCGCGCAACGCGGCGATCAGCGCCGCCTGATCGGCGAAGTGCTCGCCCCCGGCGCCGAAGCCGTCGACCGCCGCGGCGCTCAGCGGGCCCACCGCGGCGAGGCGCTCGATGCCGGCGGCGCGCGCCTGCTCGCCGATCTCGCGGTGCAGCGACTCGGCCTCGGGACCGAGCTCGCCGAGATCCCCGAGCACCAGCCAGCGCCGTCCGGCAAAGGCCCTCAGCACCGCGATCGCCGCGGCAATCGAGTCGGGGTTGGCGTTGTAGGTGTCGTCGATCAGATGCAACCGCCCCGCCCCGCACAGCCGCGGGCAGAGTCGGCCGGGGACCGGGCGCAGCGCGGCCAGCCCGTCGCGGATCGCCTCGCCCTCGACCCCGAGGGCGAGCGCCACGGCGATCGCCGCCAGGGCATTGCGCACGTTGTGCTCGCCGGCGAGCGGCAGCGCGAGTGCATGCCTCTCGCCACCGTAGTGCGCGACGAAGCGGGTGCGGAATCCCCGCGCGTCCCATTCGGCGGTGATCTCGGGACGCTCGGCGCGAAGCGCCGGGCGCACCGTCGCCGCGGTACGCGGTCCGTCGTCGATGGCGAAGGTCGAGACCCGCTGGGCAAACGCCAGCTCACGCCACAACCCGGTGTAGGGCGAGTCCTCGGGCACCACCAGGATGCCGTGCGGGAGCAGCCCGCGGGCGATCTCGCCCTTGGCGCGGGCGACCCCCTCGAGCGAGCCGAAACCCTCGAGATGGGCGCGACCGGCATTGGTGATCAGCGCCACGTCGGGGCGAGCGAGATCGGTCATGTAACCGATCTCGCCGGGGTGATTGGCGCCCATCTCGAGCACCAGGAAATCCTCGTCGCGCGCCCCGAGCAGGGTCAGCGGCATGCCGATGTCGTTGTTGAGGTTGCCGCGGGTGGCGTGCACCCGCCCGGCCTGGCCGAGGATCGCCGCGACCATCTCCTTGGCGGTGGTCTTGCCGTTGCTGCCGGTGATCGCCACCACCCGGGCGCGCAACCGCGCCCGCCAGGCATGCGCCAGCCGGCCCAGCCCGAGGCGGGTGTCGTCGACCACCCACTGCGGCAGATCGACCGCCACCGGATGATCGACCAGCGCCGCCACCGCGCCGGCACGACGCGCCGCCTCGACGTGTTCATGACCGTCGAAGCGCGGCCCGCGCAGGGCCACGAACAGCTGGCCGCTGCAGTCGACCCGGCTATCGGTCCCAACCCCGTCGAAACGGCAGTCAGCGCCCTGGAGTCGGCCCCCGGCCTTGGCCACGGCCTCGCCTAGCGTCCACATCAGTGATGTCCCTCCCGCCACTCGCGCAACGCCTCGACGGCCTGTGCGCGATCGCTGAATCGTCTCTTCAAGTCACCCATGTCCTGATAGGTCTCGTGTCCCTTGCCCGCGACCAGCACCGCGTCGCCGCGACCGGCGAGCGCGATCGCCAGCCGGATCGCCAACCCTCGCTGGTGCTCGACGCGCACCCGCTCGCGCTCGCCAACGCCCTCGAGGATGTCGGCGACGATGGCCTCGGGCGACTCGGTGCGCGGATTGTCATCGGTGAGGATCAGGCCGTCGCTGAGACTCTCGGCGATCGACCCCATCAGCGGGCGCTTGCCGCGATCGCGATCGCCGCCGCAACCAAACACCGTGATCAGCCGACCACTGATGTGTTCGCGGACGTTGACCAACGCCTTCTCGAGCGCGTCCGGGGTATGGGCGTAGTCGACCACCACCAGCGGCGCATCCCCGCCGCCGAAGCACTCCATCCGCCCCGGCACCCCGCGGATGCGCGCCAGCTCGCGCACCGCGCGCTCCAGCGGCAGCCCGCGCGAGCACATCACCGCCAGCACCGCAAGGAGGTTGGCGGCGTTGAAGCGACCGATCAGCCCGACCTCGAGCTCGGCGCGCTCGGTGCGTCGGGTGGTGCGCGACTCGACATGCAGATAGAGGCTGTGCGGACGCGGCTCGATGGCCAGGGCGCGCAGCCGCAGCGCACAGCGCGACGGGGTCGGACCCTCGGGGTCGGTGCCGTAACCGGCGACCTGGACCTGCGGGGCCAGGGTCTCGAGCAGACGTGCGCTGAACGGATCGTCGAGATTGAGCACCGCCCACTGCAGCCCCGGGCTGAGGAAGAGCCGGCGCTTGGCCTCGCCATAGGCGGTCATGTCGCCGTGATAGTCGAGATGGTCGCGACTGAGGTTGGTGAAGACGGCATGGCTGAAACGCGCGGCGCTGGTGCGCCCCTGAGCGAGCGCGTGCGAGGAGACCTCCATCGCCACCGCACGCGCGCCCTGGGCGCGCAGCGACTCGAGCAGCGCCTGCAGCGAGATCGCATCCGGGGTGGTGTGGGTCGGCGAGCGCAGCGCCCCCGGGAAGCCGTTGCCGAGGGTGCCGATCACCGCACAGTCGAGCTCCGGAGCGAGCGCCTGGGCGAGGAAGTGGCTGACGCTGGTCTTGCCGTTGGTGCCGGTGACGCCGAACAGTTCGAGACGCTCGCTGGGCGCACCGTAGAAACGCGCGGCCAGCGCGCTGGCGCGCGCCGCGAGCCCCTCGACCGGGATCACCGGCAAGCCGAGACAGGCGCCGAGATCGAGGATGGCATCGACCGGCCAGTCGGCCGAGACCTCGGCGAGGATCGCCGTCGCACCACGATGCTTGGCCTCCTGGGCGAAGGCCAGCCCGTGCAGGCTGCCACCCTGGCAGGCGAGGAAGAGCCCGCCCTGCGACAGCAACCGGCTGTCGAGGGCGATCGAGCACACCGGGCGATCGGCGGCATCACCGGCCTCGGCAAACCCGTCGATGAGATCACCCAGGCGCCAGGCGCAGGCCGTCGAGGAGAGCGCGATCACAGCCCCAGCCCTCCTCGTCCACTCAGCAACATCGATGGAGGCGGATTATCCGGCGGCACGTTGAACAGCCGCAGCGCACCCTCCATCACCTTCTGGAACACCGGGGCGGCGACGACCCCACCGTAGTAGGACTTGCCGCCCGGTTCATCGATCATCACCACCATCACCAGTCTTGGTCGGTCCACCGGGGCGAAACCGGCGAACACCGCCTGATAGCGCCGACCCGCATAGCCGTTGGGACCGGCCTTCTTCGCCGTCCCGGTCTTGCCCGCCACGCGATAGCCGGCGATCGCCGCGCGCCGGGCGGTCCCCTTCTCGGACACCACCTGTTCCATCATCGCGCGCACCATGCGCGCGGTCTCGGCACTGAGCACCCGGGTCCCCGGCACCGCCGCTCCGGGCTCGCGTCTGAGCAGGGTGACCGGGCGCTTGATGCCGTCGGCGGCGAGTGCGGCATAGGCCTGGGCCAGCTGCAGCGTGGTCACCGACAGGCCGTAGCCGAAGGCGAGCGTGGCGTGCTCGAAGACCCGCCAGTCGGAGTAGTGGCGCAGGTTGCCGGGGCTCTCGCCGGGGAAACCGACCCCAGTGACACGACCGAAGCCGAGATGGTCGTAGAGGTTCCAGAGGTCGGCGTACTCCATCATCTGCGCGATCTTGACCACGCCGACGTTGCTCGACTTGGCGATCACCCCGGTGACATCGAGCAGACCGTAGTCGTGGACGTCGCGCACCAGGTTGCGCCCGACCCGGAAGTAGCCCGGCTCGGTGTCGATCTCGGTGGTGGGGGTGATCAGCCCGCGCTCGAGCGCCGCAGCCACCACCAGCGGCTTGACCGTGGAGCCGGGCTCGATCACATCGGTGACACAGCGGTTGCGGCGGCGCTCGCTGCCACCGTCGCGCAACGCATTGGGGTTGTAGCCGGGCTGATTGACCATCGCCAGCACCTCACCGGTGTCGACGTCGAGCGCCACCAGGGTGCCGCCGACGGCCTTGTGCTCGCGCACCGCCGCCAGCAACTCGCGATAGGCGAGGAACTGCAGCCGCCGATCGAGACTCAGCACCAGATCGGTACCCTGACGCGGCGGGCGCAGCTGCTCGACCTCCTGGACGATGCGCTTGCGCCCGTCGCGGATCACCCGCCGCAGCCCCGGCTCGGACTGGAGCTGGGCGTCATAGGCGAACTCGATGCCCTCCTGGCCGCGGTCCTCGATGTCGGTGAAGCCGATGACGTGCCCGAACACCTCGGCGCCCGGATAGAAACGCCGGTACTCGGTCTCGAAGTCGACACCGCCGAGACGCTCGCGTGCGATCAGCTCGCGCACCGCACGCGCCTCGTCGAAGTCGACCCGACGCTTGAGATAGATGAAACCGCGATCGGATTTGGCCAGCACCCGCTCACGCAATGCCTGCGGATCAAGGTCTAGCGACGCCGCCAGCTCGGGGAGCACGTCGAGCCGCTCGACGAGCTTGCGCGGATCGGCCCACACCGTCTCGACCGGGGTGCTGACGGCCAGCGGCTCGCCGTTGCGGTCGCTGATCATGCCGCGGCGCGCGGCGATCTCGGCCACTCGCAGATAGCGCCGCTCGCCCTCGGTCTGGAGGAAATCGGTCTCGACCACCTGACGATAGAAGACCCCGGCGCCGAGCAGCACGAAGGCCCCCACCAGTGCCATCAGCAACAGCCGACGGCGCAACCCGATGTCGGGACGACGGGGCTTGACGGGTTCGAGCGGGCGGCGGGGGCGACGGCTAGGGTTGGCCATGGCCGGTCTCCTCGAGCAACAGCACGTCGCCGGGGCGCGGCGAGAACATGCCGAGCTGCTCGCGCACGATCCGCTCGATCCGCGAATGGGTGGAGAGCGCCGCCTCCTCGAGTCGCAGCCGGTTCCACTCGACGTCGATGGCGTCGCGCTGGGCGCGCAGGTCCTGGAGCTGGGCGAAGTGCACCCGGGTCAGATACTTGGTATGGACCACGGCGATGGCCGAGACCACCACCATGAGCCCCAGCACCGCGGCGACCCAGAACTCAGCTCGCGCCATCGGCTGGGCTCCGCTCGGCCACCCGCATGATGGCGCTGCGCGCGCGCGGGTTGGACCCGGACTCGATCGCCGAGGGACGCTGCGCCTTGCCGAGCAGGCGCAGCCGCCCCGGGGCCGGGGCGCCGGTCACCGGCACGCCCTTGGGCAACACCGCGCCGCGCGACTCGCGACGCATGAAGTGCTTGACGATGCGGTCCTCCAGCGAGTGGAAGCTGATCACCACCAGCCGCCCGCCGGGGGCGAGCAGCTCGCAGACCTGGTCGAGACAGCGCTCGATCTCGCCGAGCTCGTCGTTGACCTGGATGCGCAGCGCCTGAAAGGTGCGGGTGGCCGGGTGCTTGCCCGGCTCGCGCCGCCCCGGCTGGGCGCGATCGACCAGCGCGGCAAGCTCGGCGGTGGTGCGCAGCGGGGCCTCGGCGCGACGCTCGCAGATCGCACGCGCGATCCGCTTGGCGAAGCGTTCCTCGCCGAACTCGCGCAATACGCGCGCGATCTCCTGCTGTTCGGCACGCATCAGCCAGTCCGCGGCCGACTCGCCCCGGCTCGGGTCCATGCGCATGTCGAGCGGCCCGTCGGCGCTGAAGCTGAAGCCGCGCTCGGCGGTATCGAGCTGCGGCGAGGAGACGCCGAGATCGAGCAGGATGCCGTTGAGCGGTTCGCTCTCGCCGGCCTCGGCAAGCGCCGCACCGATCCCGCCAAAGGCGCTGTGGAGGATGCGAAAGCGTGGGTCGTCGAGCGCGCGCGCGGCGGCGATCGCCTCGGGATCGCGGTCGAGCCCGATCAGCCGACCCGTCGGAGCCAGGCGCGCGAGCACGGCGCGACTGTGCCCGCCACGCCCGAAGGTGGCGTCGACATAGCGCCCGCCCGGTTCGGTCACCAGCGCGTTGACCGCCTCCTCGAGCAGCACCGAGCGATGAATGGTCTGGGAGTCCACGGGGACAGGGCGTGCAAGGGGCATGTGAGGGCTCACAGGGTGAAGGACCCGAGTCCGGCCGCGGCGGCCAGCTCGTCGATCGCGGTGTCATTCAGTGCCGCAGCGGTACGCGCGTTCCAGGCGTGCTCGTCCCACAGCTCGAACTTGGCCCCCTGACCGACGAAGGCGACCCGTTTGTCGAGCGTGGCGAAATCACGCAAATGCTGGGGCAACAGGATTCGACCCTGAGCATCCATTTCCACGTCTTGTGCATTCCCGATATAGAGGCGCTGGATGGCGCGTGCCGTGGCATCGAAGGCGGGGAGTGCGGCGAGTTTGTGCTCGATCGTCTCCCACTCGGGCTCCGGATAGAGCAACAGACAGCGGTCACGATCGACCGTCACGACCAGATGGGAATCACAGGCAGCACGCAGCCGTTCACGGTACCGGGCCGGTACCGCGAGACGCCCCTTGGCATCGAGATTGACGAGACTGACCCCCCGAAACACCGAGCGCCCCCGCGGCGAACCGCCTGGTTCCTGCTCCCTGATTCCCCACTCCCCCCCACTTGGCTCCCATGTTAGAGAGGGGTCTGGGGCCAGTCAAGGAAACGGTGGAGTTTATTCTTGGACAGTCAGCAACTTACGCCGGCAAGCTCGACCAGCGCCGAAGACCCGGTGAAAGGTTTTGATATCAAAAGGCTGGAGAATAAACTTCAGATCACGCTTTACCTTTCGACCAGGTCGAGCGCGAGCACTGAATGGGGACGGAGACGTAGATCGATGGAAGGAAGGGAGTCGGCCGATAAGCCGGGTTCTGTCGTGGACAGTCATTCATCTGGGACGCGCGTCGCCGCACGCCTCTAGCGACCTACCCGGGAACACGCGCGGGCCGCGCGCTGCGGTCGAAGCCGCGAGTTCCCCTATTTGGTCTTGCTCCGGGTGGGGTTTACCCTGCCACTGATGTTGCCACCAGCGCGGTGCGCTCTTACCGCACCATTTCACCCTTACCTCCCGTCCGAGGACGGGATCGGCGGTATCTTTTCTGCGGCACTTTCCGTGGACTCTCGCCCCCCAGGCGTTACCTGGCACCCTGCCCTATGGAGCCCGGACTTTCCTCCCCCGTCACCAGGACGGAAGCGACTGTCTGGCCGACTCCCAAGCAAGCAGTATACCCGAGAACCATGCCTTAGGTCGCGCGGGATCGAGCGATCAGCCGCCAGCCCCCAGCTATCAGTCACCAGCCCCCAGTGGGCGCCTGCCCTCACCATCGGGGGCCGAAGACAATCCGCTGTTGGCTGTTGGCTGTTGGCTGTTGGCTGTTGGCTGTTGGCTGGCGGCTGGCGGCTGGCGGCTGAAAGCCGCCCCCTACCCCTTCCCGCCCAGCTCCAGTTCGACGCCGAGACGGTAGAGGGCGTTGGTCTTGGCGCCGGTGATCTGCGCGGCGAGTGCGGCGGCGCGGCGCAGCGGCAGGGCCTCGGCGAGGATGCGCAGTACCCGCTCCTGTTCGGCGCGATCCGGGGCGGCCTCGCCGCGCTGGCCCTCGACCAGGATCACCAGCTCGCCGAGACGCTGCTCGGCATCGTCCTCCAGACGCTCGGCCAAGGCCGCCGGGGTGGCCGAGAGGAAGGTCTCGAAGCGCTTGGTCAGCTCGCGCCCGACCACCGCCCGGCGCTCGCCGAGCACCGCGGCCAGGTCACGCAGCGTCGCCACCGCGCGCTTGCCGCTCTCGTAGAGGATCAGGGTGCCGGGCTCGGCGAGGAGCGACTCGAACAGCGCCACGCGCTGCGACTGACCACGCGGCGGGAAACCGAGGAAGAGGAAGCGATCGCTCGGCAGCCCGGCGGCCGAGAGCGCGCAGATCAGTGCGCTCGGTCCCGGCACCGGCACCACCGTGAAGTCGGCCGCGCGTGCCGCATTCACCAGCTCGTAGCCCGGATCGCTCACCAATGGGGTCCCAGCATCCGAGACCAGTGCGACATCGCGGCCCTCGCCGAGGGCCTCGAGCACCCGCGCGCAGCAGCCCTCGGCGTTGTGCTCGTGACAGGACACCAGGCGTGCCGAGATCCCCAGATGAGCGAGCAGCCGCCCGCTCTCCCGGGTATCCTCAGCGGCGATCAAATCGACCGCATTCAAGGTGTTACGCGCACGCTCCGAGATGTCGGCAAGATTGCCGATCGGCGTCGCCACCACGTATAGTACTCCGCGACCTCGTTCCATATCCCCCCACCTCCGCCGGCCACCGAGCGCAACGGAATCATGCAAAAGAACAAGAATCGCGCCCACCCCTCCCTGCTGTCCACCCCTGGCTTCCTGACCCTCCTGATCTTGCCACTGTTGCTCACCGCCTGTGCAGTCGATCCGATCTGGGAAGAGGGGCAGACGCTCTCCGAGGTCAGCGCCACCGAGCTCGGCCAGGCCAAGGCGCTGGCCGCCTCGGGGCGCTCGGCGCAGGCCGCCGAACGCTATCTGGCGCTGGCCGCCGAGTCCGAGCCGCCGGCCCGCGCCCAGCTGCGTCTCAAGGCCGCGCGCATCCTCCTCGCCGCCGGCGACACCGGCGCCGCGCGCAAGGCGCTCGCAGCCATCCGCCAGAGCGAGCTGAGCGCCGCCCAGCGCGAGCTGTTGCTGCTCACCGAGGCCGACCTGGAGCTGCTCGAGGGCCGACCGCGCGAGGCCGTCGCCCGGCTCGAACGGGTCCGTCACCGTGCCCTGCCCGAGGCGCTGCAGCTGCAGTACTACGGCATCCTGGCCTCGGCCGAGCGGCTGCTCGATCACCCGATCGCCGCGGCACGGGCGCTCGACATGATCGACACCCTGCTCGACCGACCGCAGGCACGGCTGGTCAACCAGGTCTCGCTGCTCTCGACCCTGTCACAAGCCGCCCCCGATCGGCTCGACACCCTCGCCCGCGAGGGCAAGGGCCGGATGCGCGGCTGGGTCGAGGTGCTGCGCCTGAGCGAGCGCTGGGGCAACGACGCCTCCGCGCTCGCCCGCGAGTACCGCGCCTGGCGCGCCGCGCACCCCAAGCACCCGGCACTGCCCGAGCTGGCCACCGCCTACGTCAGCCAGCTCGCCAGCGGCTATGCCAAGGACGACGTGCTGACCGTGCTGCTGCCGCGCGGCGGTCGCTTCGCCGGGGCGGCCACGGCGGTGCGCGACGGCATCGAGGCGGCGCGCGCGGCCGATGCCAGCGGACGCCGACCGGCGCTGCGCTTCGTCAACAGCACAGATCCCGGCGCGGTGCGCAGGCTCCATGCCCGCGCCGCCAAGGGCGGCGCCGACTATGTCATCGGCCCGCTGCAGAAGGCGAGCGTCGACGCGCTCTCGCGCGGCGGTCGGCTGAGCGTGCCGACCCTCGCGCTCAACGAGACCACCCATCGCGAGGGCCATGCCAGCGGCCTCTACCAGTTCTCGCTCTCGCCCGACGACGAGGCCGCCGAGGTCGCGCACAAGGCGCGCGGTGCCGGTCTCAGACGCGCCCTGGTGCTACGCCCCGAGGGACGCTGGGGCGAGCGTCTGGCGCGCGCCTTCAGCCATCAGTGGCAGGGACTCGGCGGCATCCTCGTCGCCGAGCGCACCGTCGACGCCAGCGACGCCGGCTATGCCCGACAGGTCACCGAGCTGACCCAAAACACCGCCGCCGATCTGGTGTTCCTGATCGCCACCCCGGATCTGGCGCGGCTGGTCAACCCGCTCATCACCAAGGCCAGCGCCGGACGGTTGCCGGTGATCGCCACCTCGCACGTCTACTCCGGCGGCTTCGAGCGGGTGCGCGACCGCGACCTGGTCGGGCTCTATTTCGTCGACATCCCCTGGATGCTCGGCGTCGGCGGCCAGGGACCGCTGTCGCGCTATCGGATGATGGCCGGGCTCGACAACACCCCGGACCCGCTCGCCAGGCTCTATGCCATGGGCATCGACGCCTACCGCCTGGCGCCGCGCATGGAGGACCTCGCCCGTCATCCCGGCAGCCTCTATCCCGGCCAGACCGGCGGGCTCTCGGTCGACGCCTCGGGACAGATCCGCCGTCGTCTCAGCCTCGCGCGCTTCACCGTCGACGGGCCGCGCCCGGTCGAGGTCGAGGCCCTGCGCGCGGCGCGCTGAGTCCCCGATGGCGCTGCTCCCGGGCAGACTCGGCGCGGCCAAGGAGCGGCTCGCCGAGCGCTATCTGCGCGCTCGCGGACTCACCACCGAGGCGCGCAACCATCGCTGCCGCTACGGTGAGATCGACCTGGTGATGCGCGACGGCGACACCCTGGTCTTCGTCGAGGTGCGCTATCGCCGCAGCGAGCGCTACGGCAGCCCGGCGGCGACCGTCGACGCGCGCAAGCAACGCCGTCTGGCGGCGGCGGCCGCGCACTACCTGCAGCGTCATCCGACCATGCTATGCTGCCGCTTCGATGTGGTCGCCATCAGCGGCCAGGACCAGATCCAGTGGGTGAAACATGCCTTCTCGCTCGACGCCTGAGCGCGCGCGCACGAGGCGCGCGGCAACCCTAGCGCTCGTTCTCGCCAGCAGCCTGCTCGGCGGCTGTGGTGCCCTGGTGGTCGGCGGCATCACCGTCGGCGCCGCCGCGCTCTACGACCGCCGGCCCTATTACGTGGTCATCGACGACCAGCAGATCGAGATGAACGCGATCAGCGCCATCCAGCAGGACCGGGAGCTGCAGGACCACGCCCGCATCTCGGTCACCAGCTACAACTACACGGTGCTGCTCACCGGTCAGGCCGAGCGCGCCGAACTCGCCCAGCGCGCGGCCGACAAGGTCCGTCGTCTGGCCAAGGTGCAGCGGGTGGTCGACGAGATCACCATCGGCCCGCGGGTGAGCCTGGCGCGCAAGTCCGAGGACGCCTACCTGACCTCGCGGGTCAAGCTGGCGCTGACCAAGGTCGACCTCAAGGACTTCGACGCCACCCGGGTAAAGGTGATCAGCGAGGACGGCGTAGTCTATCTGATGGGGCTGGTCAGCCCCGCCGAGGCCGATGCCGCGACCGAGAAGGCGCGCTATGTGCGCGGGGTCAAGCGCGTGGTGAAGCTCTTTGAATACCGTCCCACCGGCAACTGAACTGCCGCGCGCGCTGCGCGAACGGCTCGCCGCGATCGCCGGTCCCGGCAACCTGCTCACCGCCCCGGCCGACTGCTGGCCCTACGGCTACGACAACAGCCGCCGCCACGCCCTGCCCCAGGCGGTGGTGTTCGCCACCGACGAGGACCAGGTCGCCGCACTCGCCCGGCTCTGTCACGACACCGGCACGGTGCTGACCGCGCGCGGGCGCGGCACCGGCACCTCCGGGGCCACGGTACCCGATGATGGCGGCGTGGTGCTGTCGTTCGAGCGCATGGACCAGATCCTGCGCATCGACCCCGACAACCGCCTCGCGGTGGTCCAGCCCGGGGTGACCAACGGCGCGCTGCAGCAGGCGCTCGCCGCGTCCGGCTTCTTCTGGCCGCCGGACCCCTCCAGCGCCGCCACCTGCACCATCGGCGGCAACCTCGCCTACAACTCCGCCGGACCGCGCGCGGTCAAGTACGGCACCCCGCGCGACAACACCCTGGGACTGCGCGCCGTCGACGGTCGCGGTCGGGTGCTGCGCACCGGGGTCAAGACCACCAAGGGCGTGGTCGGCTACGACCTCACCCGGCTGCTGATCGGCTCCGAGGGCACCCTGGGGCTGATCACCGAGGCGACGCTGCGTCTCACCCCGCTGCCCGAGACCAAGCGCACCCTGCGCGTCACCTACGGCGACATCCACGGCGCCGCGGCGGCGGTCTCGGCGATCATGGCGCAGCCGATCACGCCCTGCGCGCTGGAGTTCATGGACGCGCGCGCCCTGGAGATGGTCAGCCGCTACGC
The DNA here is from genome assembly GCF_003718685.1 of Marichromatium sp. AB31. NCBI lineage: Bacteria > Pseudomonadati > Pseudomonadota > Gammaproteobacteria > Chromatiales > Chromatiaceae > Marichromatium > Marichromatium sp. AB31. The sequence goes on from NZ_RHFI01000005.1 coordinate 161,990, forward strand.
CGGACTCGAACTGCCGGCGGGCGCCGGCGCGCTGCTGATGATCGAGGTCGACGGCCCCGAGGCCGGGATCGAGGCCGCGCTCGCGGCGGTGGCCGAGGCCGCGCGCGCGGGCGGGCCGATCGAGCTGCGCCGGGCCAACAGCGCCGCCGAGGTCGCCGCGCTGTGGAAGACGCGCAAGGCGCTGTCGCCGGCGCTGCGTCATGTCGCGCCGAAGAAGATCAACGAGGACGTGGTGGTGCCGGTCTCGCGCATGGGCGCGTTCATCGACGGGCTCGACCGGCTCGGGCGCGAGCACGCCATCACCATCGTCAACTTCGGCCACGCCGGCAACGGCAACATCCACGTCAACCTGCTGATCGATCCCGACGACCCCGACGAGGTCGCCCGCGCCGCAACCTGTCTGGACGCGGTCTTCGCGCTGGTCATCGGGCTCGACGGCACCCTCTCGGGCGAGCACGGGGTGGGGCTGGAGAAGCGCGATTTCGTCGACCGCGAGCTCGACCCGGTGGCGCTCGCGCTGATGCGCGAGATCAAGCAGGTCTTCGACCCCGCCGGCATCCTCAACCCCGACAAGGGGCTGCCGCCCGTCGACTGAGCGAGACCGCTCAGACCTCCTCGATCGGTGCGGTCGCAACACGGTCGATGTCGCCCTCGCCGTCCGCGTCTGCGGCCGCCGCGCCGCCGCTCTCGTTCAAGACCCGCAACAGCACCTCGCGCTCGACGGCATCGAGACGCGTCTCCAGGGTCTCGAGATCGGCCGCGGCGCGCGCCTTGCGACAGACCGCACCGTGCAGCTCGATCAACAGTGCCTCGGCCAGCGGCGAACCACAGGCTGCGGCCTGACTCAGCCACAGCACCCCGCCGGCGTCATCGCGCTCGCCGCAGCGCCCGACCAACAGATCCCGCGCCAGCCAGCACATCGCATCGGCATATCCGGCACGCGCCGAGCGGGCGAACCAGTCGCGCGCGCTCCCCAGACGCTCGAGTTCGAGCAGCCGCAGCGCCAGGTCGCACTGCGCCTCGGCATCGCCGCGATCGGCGGCCAGCACCAGCGCCTGGGCCTCGGCATCGAGCGAACGCTCGATCAGGGCCAACACCTCGGCCAGGGGCACCGAGGTCCGCTTGCCCCGCCCCTCACGAATCGCACTCAAGCGTCCATCCTGGATATAGCGCCACAGGGTGCGCTTGGTCAGTCCAGTCACGGCGCTCGCGGTATCCAGACACACCGACGCCACCAATTCCTCCAATCCTTCATCGAAACCAAGGGTCCATCAGTCTAAATCGTCATCACGAAACAACGCGAATGATTCCACGCGTCACAACCCATCACCGAGACAGCGACCGGCTGTCACACCTCGGCGCTGTGACAACCCAGGGCGCAGCGGTCACCATGAGCGCCAGACGACACCACCCACACCGCCAATCACTCAATAGAATGGACACCATGAACCCAGACGGGTCGCCCATTCACCAATGACCTTATAATCACAGCACCACAACTCACGAAGCAGCCTGCGCCGCAATTAATCGCCATGAGTCATCGAGTCCATCCGGATTCATCGATCATCGACGAAGGGCATTGATGAGATAAACGAGGACGAGGGCCATCCAGCGACATGGATTGCCAGCACCGCCGCTCAGGGAACCGCGTGCCAGGCCATCACAGACGCGCTGCCTCGGTCCACATCACGCATCCACGCCGACAGGGCCGTCGGGCATGCCCCCGACAAGGAAGGCGATGGACAAGGCCACAAGCGGTCGTCACGGCCATCACCCAGGACAGCGGCGGCGCTGTCACACCCCAGCATCGTGTACGCCCACCCGCATCCACGCCCTGTCGTACCCGAGCACCGGGACAGCGGCGGGCGACGGACGACGCATCAAGGGGTTAGCAGTGGCTGTGCAATTGGCCCGAGACTTGTAATGCATGGTGCAGGAGCACGACCGCCGCGGCGGCCGCGCCCCGACATCGCTCTCAACCCATGCAACGGAGAACATGGATGAAACCTCAGCAGTCCGGCTTCACCCTCATCGAGCTGATGATCGTCGTGGCGATCATTGGCGTCCTCGCCTCGATCTCGATCCCGGCCTATCAGAACTATGTCGCCAAGTCACAGGTCGCAGCGGGCCTGGCGGAGATCACGCCCGGGAAGACCGAGATGGAGATGATCATTAACGAGGGACGCACATTTGCAGACGTCACTAGTATTGGTCTAAAGGAAACGACAACCTCGTGCGCAAATAAAGCAACGCTTACAGCGGAAACAGGTGTAGCCAGCATTACTTGCACACTAAAAGGCACGCCCAAGATCAGCGATGCTGAGATCGCATGGAAAAGGTCTGCAGATGGGGAATGGACCTGCGAATATACTAATACCCAAGATACCGACAACAAGTTCAAGCCCAGAGGCTGTAGTGCAGCAGGCGCAAGCAGCGGGAACGAAGGGAACGAAGGGAACGAAGGGAACGACTAAGGCACAGCCCTAACCATCACCGCCTTTGACAAAACGTCCCCAGCGCGCAGCGCTGCTGCTGTAGCATGATGAAATCGCGCGCTGGGGCACGTTGCTCTCCTTCAGGGAAAAGAGACCGCCAAAAACCGCTGGAGCGGTCTCAGCTCCCGTCCCTCTCCGTCTCCCCGACATGCACCGCCAACCACACACAGACCGGCTCGGTCGAGGTGGACTCGACCCGGTGCGGGGAGTGGGCGGGGATCAGCCGATAATCACCGGCGCGCAGCCGCACCCGCTCGCCGTCGATCCACAGCACGGCCTCGCCCTGGAGCAGGCAAACCCACTCGTCATGCGGCTGATCGTAGTCGACCGGCTCCGGGGTGGCGCTGCTGACGATACGCTCGATACGCGCGCCGGGACGGGCGAACAGGGTCTCGAAACGCTCGCCCTCGGCAGGAACCCGCAGGTCCTCGAGCAGGTTGCCCGCGCCGCTCATCCGCCGAGCACCATGGTCGCCAGCGCGCGCTGAATGGCGGCGACGTTCTCGCCGCCGCGGATCTCGCGCACCAGCGGCGTGGGGTCGCTGCCGATCCACAGCTTGAACTCGGCGTCGAGGTCGAAGTGGCCGGCGGTCTCGACCGCGAAGCGGGTGATCGAACGATAGGGGATCGACTGATACTCGACCTTGCGCCCGGTCAGTCCCTGCTTGTCGATCAGGATCAACCGCGCGTCGGTGAAGACGAACTGGTCGCGCACCAGCTGGAAGGCCAGCTCGACCCGCTCCCCGTCGGCGAGGATCGGCGCCAGCTCCTCGCCGACGGCCTCGGCATCGCGACTGGCGGCATTGCCGGTGATGGCACTCAACAGCCCCATGATCTGATCTCCCCCTTGGATGCGTGCTACCGACCCGGACGCACCAGTGCGCCGAGCCCCATGGATTCGAGTTCGTCGAGCAGCAGTCGGCGCACCGAGGCGCCGTCCTCGCACTGCAGCGTCATCTGCAGCACCTCGCGCGCGCGGGCGCGACTGATGCTGCGGATCACCCGCTTGACCCGCAACAGACTGCCCGCGCCCATGCTCAGGCTGTGCACGCCCATGCCGAGCAGCAGGAAGATCGCCAGCGGGTCGCCGGCCATCTCGCCACAGACGCTGACCTCGCGCCCGTGCACCCGCGCACCGGAGACGATCTGCATCAGCGCGCGCAGCACCGCCGGGTGGAATTCGTCATACAGCTCGGCCACGTGCGGGTTGTTGCGATCGACCGCGAGCAGGTACTGGGTGAGGTCGTTGGTGCCGACCGAAAGGAAGTCGACCCGACGCGCCAGCGAATCGATCAGATAGACCGCCGCCGGCACCTCGATCATCACCCCCACCGGCGGCATGTGCACCTGGTAGCCCTCCTCGCGCAGCTCGTCGTGGGCGCGATGGATGAGCTGCAGCGCATCCTCCAGCTCGGTGATGGTGCTGATCATCGGCAGCAGCAGCTGCAGGTTGTCGAGCCCCACGGCGGCGCGCAGGATGGCGCGCACCTGGGCGAGGAAGATCTCGGGGTGATCGAGGGTGATGCGTACCCCGCGCCAGCCGAGGAAGGGGTTGCTCTCCTGCATCGGGAAATAGGGCAGCGGCTTGTCGCCGCCGATGTCGAGGGTGCGGATGGTCACCGGGCGCGGCGCGAACAGCTCCAGCACCTGACGGTAGTTGGCCATCTGCGCCGCCTCGCCGGGGAAGCTGTCGCGCACCAGGAAGGGCAGCTCGGTGCGGTAGAGCCCGACCCCGGCCGACTCCTCGATGCCCAGCGGACGGCTCTCGGAGACCAGACCGGTGTTGAGATAGAGCGGCACCTGATAACCGTCGGTGGTCTCGGCCGGGAGGTGGCAGAGCGCCTTGAGTTCATTGGTGAGGGCGACGTCGTCCTCGGCCAGACGCAGGTATTCGGTGCGCACCGCCGGTGTCGGCGAGACATAGACGCGACCGCGATAGCCGTCGACGATCATCTCGCGCCCCTCGACCCGGCTCACCGGCAGGTCGGAGACCCCCATCGCCGCCGGGATGCCCATGCTGCGGGCGAGGATGCCGACGTGGGACGAGCCCGAACCCTTGGTCGAGACGATGCCGGCGAGGCGCTCGCGCGGCACCTCGGCGATCTGCAGCGCGCTGATCTCCTCGCCGACGAGGATGGTCTGCTCGGCATAACGCAAGGGGTCGACGGTGCGGTTCTGCAGGTGCATGAGGATACAGCGCCCGAGATCGCGGATGTCCGAGGCGCGCTCGCGCAGATAGGCGTCATCCATGGCGTCGAACACCCGGGTGTGCTCGGCGATGGTCTCGCGCAGCGCGCCCGGCGCCCAGTTGCCGGCGCGGATGCGCCCAATGGTGCCGTCGACCAGGGTGTCGCTCTCGAGCATCAGCCGCCAGGCATCGAACAGCGCCATATCCTCGGCGCCGAGATGACTGTGGGTGTGGCTGGCGAAGCGGTCGAGATCGGCCGCAACCTGATCGAGCGCCTCGCGGAAGTGGTCGATCTCACCCTCGACGCCCTCGGGGACGCGATCGGGCACGGCGTCGAGATCGGCCGGTGGATAGACCACCACCGCCTGCCCCAGCCCGACCCCCGGCGAGGCGGCCAGCCCGGGCAGGAAGCGCTGCGGGATGCCGTCGTCCTGCAACCGCGCCAGTTCGCCGCTGGTGCGGGCGAAGGTGATGGCGCCGGCGAGCTGCGAGGCCAGGGTGACGACGAAGGTGACCTCGGCGTCGTCGAAGTGACGCTTGTCGCGCTGGCGCAGCACCAGCACCCCGAGCACCTTGCGGTTCTGGATGATCGGGGCGCCGAGGAAGCCGTGATAGCTGGTCTCGCCGGTATCGGTGATGCACTGATAGCGCGGGTGGTTGAAGGCGTCGTCGAGGTTGATCGGCTCGGCGCGCTCGCTGACCAGACCGATCAGCCCGCGGCCCATCTCCAGGCGCACCCGACCGACCGCCGCGGCGCGCAGCCCGTCGCTGGCCTGGAGCACGTGGTGGCGTTTGTCGAAATCGTTGAGATAGACCGAGCAGACGTCGGCCCCGACGGCCAGCTTGACCCGCTGTACGATGATCCCCAGCGCCTGTTCGAGATCCCGGGCGTTGTTGACTTCCTGGACGATACGGCGCAGGGCTTCGAGCATAGAGGGAGCTGGACTCTAGAGAGATGGATGGATGAATCCTGGTCGGCAGACCCGTCGGCCGGGGTTGCAGAGACCTCCGGCCATGCCGCGGCCGACTCAGCGGCGCCGCTGACGCAGCAGCGCGCCGCCGGCCGACTGGCGCGGTCGCTGACGCAGCTCGCGGGTCGGCGCGCCCTCGGGGTAGAGCGCGGGGGCAAGCTCCTCGAGCGCCTGCAGATAGACGTGGCGCTTGAAGTAGACGACCTCGGTGAGCGGCTGCCAGTAACGGACCCAGCGCCAGGCGTCGAACTCGGGCTTGTCGGAGTGATCGAGGCGGAAGGCGCCCTCGTCGCAGTCGACGCGGAGCATGAACCACACCTGCTTCTGACCGATGCAGGTCGGGCCGCAATGACGGCGGATATAGCGCTTGGGGAGGTGATAGCGCAGCCAGCCGCGGGTGCTGCCGAGGATGGTGACCTGGTCGTGGTCGAGCCCGACCTCCTCCTGGAGTTCGCGGAACATCGCCTGCTCGGGGGTCTCGTCGGAGCGGATGCCGCCCTGCGGGAACTGCCAGGCGTTCTGTCCGATCCGCCGGCCCCAGAATAGACGGCGCTCCCGATTGCTCAGGATGATGCCTACGTTCGGTCTGAAGCCGTCGTGATCGATCACGTCACTCTGTCCCACTGGATCGCGCCTTCGCATTCTTCCATACCCCGTTGATAGCGGCAAGCGAAGACCCGAGTAAGCGTCTGCAAACCAAGGGCTTTCCCGTATACCGCGCACCGCCTCCCGGCACTGGCGCGGTGCGTGCTTGCAAGCATCCGGGGAATCCCGGACCATCGAGCGGCGGGCTCGCGCCCAAGGGGCGTCCCCTCTCCCGCAGCCCGCCCAACCCATCCACACCAACAGCCATCAGGATTCACCGCCCGATGCCACTAGCGATCTTCGATCTCGACAACACCCTGCTCGCCGGGGACTCCGATCACCTCTGGGGCGAGTACCTGGTCTCCCAGGGCATCGTCGACGGCGAGCATTACGCCCGTGAGAATACCCGTTTCTACCACGACTACCGCAACGGCACGCTCGACATCGACGCCTTCCTGCGCTTCACCCTGCGGCCACTGAGCGAGCTGCCGCGCGAACGCCTCGAGGCGCTGCGCGCCGACTTTCTCGACACCTGCATCGCCCCGATCATGCTCGAGCAGGCGCATGCGCTGATCGCGCGTCACCGCAACGCCGGCGACACCCCGATGATCATCACCGCCACCAACGCATTCATCACCGCGCCGATCGCCGCGCGCTTCGACATCCCGCACCTGCTCGCCACCCTGCCGGCCGAGCGCGACGGGCGCTATACCGGCGAGGTCGAGGGCACCCCGACCTTCCGCGAGGGCAAGGTCGAGCGACTCACCGCCTGGCTCGCCGAGCACGATCGCGACCTCGCCGGCAGCCACTTCTACAGCGACTCGCACAACGACCTGCCGCTGCTCGAGCAGGTCGAGCACCCGGTCGCGGTCGATCCCGACCCGCAACTGCGCGCCACCGCCGAGGCCCGCGGCTGGCCGGTGATCTCGCTGCGCGACTGACCCACCAAAGTCGTCCGGCGGTCTTCATGCTGGCGTCATCTCACCCACACCGCCCCGCAACAGTCGCGACCTACCATCACCCTCTCAGTCAATCAGGGAAACAGCAGAGGGTCTGCAATGGTCGCATCCGCGTCTGCGTCGGTCGTCAAGCGCACCGAACGTCTCTACGTCGAACTGGCCTCGTCCACACCAGAAGTCCGCGAGGCCCTGGCCCTGCGTCATCGGGTGTTCGCCGGCGAGATGGGAGCGACGCTCGACAGCCTCACCCCAGGGCTCGACGAGGATGCCTTCGATGCCTATTGCCAGCATCTGCTGGTCCGCGAGGGGCGCACCGGACGCATCATCGGCTGCACCCGACTGTTGCTCGACAACCAGGCGGCCCGGCTCGGACGCTTCTACTCCGAGGGCGAGTTCCGGCTCGACCCGGTGTTGGCGCTGCCCGGGCGCAAGCTCGAGATCGGGCGCACCTGCATCGACCCGGCCTATCGCCAGGGTCCGGCGATCGCGGTGTTGTGGTCGGGACTGGCCGGCTTCATCCATCTCCATGGGGTGGACTATCTGTTCGGCTGCGCCAGCGTGCCGCTCGGCGAGCACGATCTGCAGGCGGCGGCGATCATGAACCGGCTGCGCCGCCAGGCGCTGGCGCCGGAGACGCTGCGGGTCACCCCGCGCGCGCCGCTGCACACCGAACACGCCTCGGACGACAACCTCGACGCCCCGCTGCCGGCGCTGCTGCGCGCCTATGTCAGGCTCGGCGCCAAGGCATGCGGCGAACCCTGTCGCGACCCCGACTTCGGCGTCGCGGACGTACTGATGCTGCTCAATGTCGATGAACTCAACCCAAGCTACTCCAGACACTTCCTCGAACGCGCCGCGCAATCCTGAGCGGGCCGGCGTGCTGACGACCGGCTGGCGCCTGCTGCGCCTGATCGAGCACCTGATCACCGGAACCATGATCGGTCTTTGGATCCATCTACTCGATCGCCTCGGCCATCCACCGGCCTGGACCGCGCGCGCGGTGCGCTGGTGGAATCGGCGGCTGTGCCGGGTGCTCGGCCTCACCCTGGAGGTCAGCGGCCGGGTCGCACCGGGCGCGCTGGTGGTCGCCAATCACGTCTCCTGGCTCGACGTGCCGGTGCTCGGCGCCCAGGGCGAGATGGGCTTCCTGTCGAAGTCCGAGGTGCGGCGCTGGCCGCTGATCGGCTGGCTGGCGCGCCTCGCCGGCACCCATTTCATCGTCCGCGGCGCCCACCAGACCGAACAGGTGATGCAGGGCATCGCCGATGACCTGCGCGGCGGTCGCGCGGTGGTGATCTTCCCCGAGGGCACCACCAGCGACGGCCAGGGACTGCGCCGTTTCCACCCACGGCTGTTCGCGCTCGCCCAGATCCCCGGCACCCGGGTTCAGCCGGTGGCCATCCGCTACCAGCACGCCGACCACCCGGCCCCCGAGCGCGCCGCCGCCTACACCGACGACGACAACCTGGTCCTCAGCCTGCTGCGCATCGTGCGTCACCCGGCGCTGCAGGTCAGGATCGAGTGTCTGGCGCCACTGGCGCCGGCGCCGAGCGCAAGACGTCATGAACTGGCCGAGCAGACCCGCACGGCCATTGCCCGATCACTGGACCTGCAGCCCGAAGCCGCCTGAGCCATGAACACCACCGCCCCCCGACCCACCGTGTTGAGTGTCGCCATCGTCACCGAGACCTACCCCCCGGAGATCAACGGCGTGGCGCACACCATGCGTCACCTCGCCGAGGGGCTGACGGCGCGCGGTCACCGGGTCAGGGTGGTGCGTCCGCGCCAACGCGACGAGTCGGGCGCAACCCCGATCGAGATCGTGGTCCCCGGACTGCCGATCCCCGGCTATCGCGGACTGCGCTTCGGTCTGCCGGTCTACTGGCGGCTGCGCCGATTGTGGCGCCGCACCCGCCCGGACCTGGTCTATATCGCCACCCAGGGACCACTCGGACACGCCGCGCTCGCCGCGGCGCGCTCACTCGGGGTGGCGACGGTCACCGGCTTCCACACCCAGTTCCACCAATACAGCCAGCACTATGGGCTGGGCATGCTCACCCGCCCGATCGTCGCCACGCTGCGCCGCTTCCACAACCGCTCGCAGGCCACCCTGGTGCCCACCGAGGCGCTGCGCGAGACGCTCACCGTCTCCGGTTTCACCAATGTCCATGTGTTCGGGCGCGGGGTCGACATCGAGCGCTTCTCGCCGCGCTGGCGCGACCCGGCGCTGCGCCGCGCCTGGGGCTGCGAGACGGACGACCTGGCGGTGCTCTATGTCGGACGGATCGCCGCGGAGAAGAACCTCGAGCTGGCCTGCGCCGCCTTCGAGGCGATCCGCACCGAGCACCCGAGCGCGCGCTTCGTGCTCGTCGGCGACGGGCCGGAGCTGGCACCGCTGCGCCGCAGCGCCCCCGACTATGTCTGCACCGGGGCAAAGACCGGCCAGGCGCTCTCGGCGCACTATGCCTCGGGCGACCTGTTCCTGTTCCCCAGCGAGACCGAGACCTTCGGCAACGTGGTCACCGAGGCGATGGCCAGCGGCCTGGCGGTGATCGCCTACGACGATGCCGCCGCACACACATACATTGACCCCTGGCGAAACGGCGTTACAGTGCCGTTAGGCGAGCGCGACGACTACCTCCGGGCCGCCCGCGAGGCGGCGAGCGATCGCGCGCGACTGCGCCGGATCGGCGAGGCGGCCCGTCACGACGCCGAGGGCATGAGTTGGGAACGCGTCCTCGAAGGGCTCGAGGAGCGACTGATCGAAGTCATCCATCGACAGCGTCGCAGCGGAGACTTGTCATGCAGATGTGGCTACAACACCTGAACGACCTGGAGACGACGCTCTGCCGAGCCTGCAGCCGCCCGAGCCGGCGGCAGTGGATCCAGCGCAGCTTCGCCCTGATCAGCCGGCTCGGCGACGGTATCTTCTGGTACAGCCTGATCGCACTGCTGCCACTGACCCACGGCGCCTACGGGCTGCAGACCAGTCTGCACATGCTGCTCACCGGCGGGGTGGCACTGGCGCTCTACAAGTCGCTCAAGCGTTTCACTCGCCGCGAGCGTCCCTGCAACCATGCCAGCGACATCGTCGCACTGGTGCCGCCACTCGACCGCTACAGCTTCCCCTCGGGGCACACCCTGCACGCGGTGGTCTTCACCATGGTGGCGATCCACTACTTCCCCCAACTCGCCTGGATCCTGGTGCCCTTCACCCTGCTGGTGGCCGGCTCGCGGGTGATCCTCGGGCTGCACTACCCGAGCGACGTGCTGGTGGCCACCGGCATCGGCCTGCTGCTCGCCGACACCAGCCTGGCGCTGCTCGGCTAGCCCGCGCCTCACGCCCCCCAGAACGCAAAACAGGACGCCGGGCTTGCGCCCGGCGTCCTGTCGTTCGCCCCGCCAAGGGGGCGATCAGGCTTGACCCTGCTTACTTCGAGGCGGGCTGAGCCGGCTGCGCGGGCTGAGCCGGCATGGGAGCGCCATAGGGGGCACCGTAAGGTGCGCCGTAGGGCGCTGCGTAGGGGCCGCCGTAGTAGGGCGCGCCGTAACCGTAGTAGGGGTAGCCGCCGTAGTAGGGGTTGTCGTAGCCATAGCCGTAACCACGACCATAGCCGCGACCGCGACCATAACCGCGACCACCGCCGCTCATGTTCATGTTGAAGTCGCCCCAGCCGTCACCGAACATGTCGTTGAACATGTCGCCGAAGCCGGAACCATAGCCCGGGCCGTAACCACCGCCCGGCCCCCACCAGGCAGAAGCGGAAGCGGAGGCACCCAGGAGGGCAGCGACTGCAGCGGCGGTAGCAAGCTTTTTCATTGATCTCTCCGGTCGTTGGAATTCGATCTGATGGCAAACCCGGTCGCCGCAAGCGGCGACGACGGAATGGATTATAAGAT
>NZ_RHFI01000059.1:0-586 GCF_003718685.1 Marichromatium sp. AB31
GTCGAACTCGACTCGGCCACCCAGTTCTCCGTCACCCTCTCGGGGGCCGATCGCACCGCGGTCGACGCCCTGCTCGACCAGCTCGGCACCAGCTCGAGCTTCGGCACCACCTACAATCTCGCCGCCGACGACGACTGGCTCACCGGCGCCGACCCCGGCGCCGACATCAGCGATACCACCGGCAACGCGATCACCGTGGCCGTGGCCCCCAAGCTCACCAGCGCCACCTATGACGCCGCCACCGGCACCCTGGTGGTCACCGCCACCAATATCCAGGCCAACGGCGGCGGCGCGGACATCGATGCCAGCGCCCTCACCCTCACCGGCGCGGGCGGGGCGGGCTATACCCTGACCGACACCACGGACGTCGAGCGCACCTCGGCCACCCAGTTCACCCTGACGCTGAGCGCCACCGATCGCGCCGCGGTCGGGCCGCTGCTCAACAGCGACGGCACCACATCGACCGGGGGCACGACCTACAACCTCGCCGCCGCCGATGACTGGAACACCGCGGTGAGCGCCGGCGACAGCAGTGATGCCACCGGCAACGGCCTCACCGTCAGCAATGTACCGATCCCGACGCTGA
>NZ_RHFI01000060.1:0-526 GCF_003718685.1 Marichromatium sp. AB31
TCCCCCCTTTCTTTCTCCCCCCTTCCCTCCCCTCTTTCCTCCTCTTCTTTTCCCTCTTCTTCTTTTTTTCCCCCTCCTTCTCTTCCCTCCCTCTCTCCCTCCTTCTCCCCCCTTTCCCCTTTTCTTTCCCCCCCCTTTCTTTTTCTCTTCTCCTCCCCTTTTCCTTTTTCTTTTCCCCTCCTCTTCTCCTTTTTTCTTCTTTCTTTCCTTTTCTTTCTCTTTCCCTTCCCCTTTCTCCTTCTCTCCTTTCCTTTCCCTCCCTTCTCCCTTCTTTCTCTTCTCTCTCCTCCTTTTCTTCTTTCTCCTTCTTTTCTTTCTTTTCTCCCCCTCTCCCCTTCTTTCCTTTTTTTCTCTTTCCCTTCCCTCCTCTCCCCCCCCTTTCTCCTTCTCCTCTTCCTTCTCTTCTTCCTCTCTCCTCTCCTCTCCCCTCTCCTTTTTTTCCCTTTCTTCTCTCTCCCCCTTTCTTTCCTTCTCTCTCTCCTCCTCTCTCTCCCTCTTCTCCCTCTCTTTTTCCTTTTCTCTCCTC
>NZ_RHFI01000061.1:0-513 GCF_003718685.1 Marichromatium sp. AB31
GCGCGCTGCGCTCGGTGCTCACCCGGCTGGTGGCGATCAGCCCGAGCGACTCGGGCTTGCTCACCTTCACGCCCCCGACCGGGATGTCGACCTCCGGGCTGCTCGGGTCGACGTCGGTGCGCTCGCCGGGGGCGCTCGGGTCGCTGACCACCACCGCGACAGACTCGCCGGTGCGACTGTCGGTGGTGGTGCCGGTGGTCACCGGGGCGCCGTCGAGGGTGGTGTCGGTGAAGTCCGTGGTGGGGTTGAGCCCGGTGTCGACCCCGCCGCCGTCGATCACCGAGCCATCGTCGCCGCTGAACAGGTCATCGCCCGTCTCCGGGGTCGAACCGCCGCCGCCACCGCCGCTGCTGACGGCGGCGACGGTGATCGGGTTGGCGGTGAGATCGGCAATGGTCACCGCCGCCGCCGCGCCGCTGGCCCAGTCCTCGGCGGCGGCGAGGTTGTAGACGGTGGTATCGGCGGCCTGGGTGCCGGCCTGATCGAGCAGGGCGTCGACCGCGCTCTTGTCGG
>NZ_RHFI01000062.1:0-470 GCF_003718685.1 Marichromatium sp. AB31
GCTGACCTCGGCGACCGGCTTCACGCTGACGCTGAGCGCCACCGACCGCGCCGGGGTCGGGCCGCTGCTCAACCAGGACGGCACCAGCGCGACCGGGGGCACGACCTACAACCTCGCCGCCGCCGAGGACTGGGCCGCCGGCGCGGCGGCGGCGGTGACCGATGCCGACCTCACCGCCAACCCCGTCACCGTGGCCAATGTCCCGGCGCCGACCATCACCAGCGCCACCTACGACCCGGCCAGCGGCCTCCTGGTGGTCACCGCAACAGGGTTGCCGAGCGCGGCAGGTGCGGCCAACGACATCGATCTGTCGCAGCTGACCGTCACCGGCGCCGGCGGCGCAACCCATACCCTCACCACCACCACCGATGTCGAGATCGGTTCGGCCACGCGCTTCAGCGCCACCCTCGGCGGCACCGACAAGAGCGCGGTCGACGCCCTGCTCGATCAGGCCGGCACCCAGGCCGCCG
>NZ_RHFI01000063.1:0-462 GCF_003718685.1 Marichromatium sp. AB31
TCAGCCGGTTGAATCCATTTTTAGTCACATGGTTGGAGTGACACTGCGGACATGTCAGATACATCTTCTTCATCCTTAAAGCAAGAGATTCTGATCTTATCGAAACCTATCGGTCAGGGCGCTACCAAATTCTGGGATGAACAATAATCACATAACAGTTGATTAGACGGAATCAGTAATTATTGCGCTATACAGATTCTCTAATTTCTGAACTAGACAGAATCTGCATAGCGTGTATGTGATTCGTGTACGCACCCTCGCTATCCTCAAAATTTCGCGATGTAGCCGTCCCAACCAACCACGCATACACGAACTGAGACTAGGCCATGGACAATAACCCGTCAACCTATAGGGAAAAGGTACGGTCGTTTTGGCACCGGTACGTGCAAAAGGTCGGAGAATCAGGGGTTAAGCCTCCGTTCGACCGCTGGATGGTGCGGCGTGCGGAGCAGTACATCGCGG
>NZ_RHFI01000064.1:0-437 GCF_003718685.1 Marichromatium sp. AB31
GCCTCGACCTTCTCCAGGCGGTTGCGCTCGCGTCGCAGGTCCTCGATGAGGGCGCGCTGACGGGCCAGCAGCGCCCGCAGGAAGCGCACCTCGGGCGAGGGCGGCGTCCAGGGCGCGGGCTTGAGGAGCGCGCCGAAGCGCGCCAGCACCTTGGCATCGACCGCGTCGGTCTTGGTGCGCACCGCCAGACCGCGAGCGAAGTCCCGGGCCTGGGCCGGGTTGACGATCGAGACCGTCAGGCCACGCCCGTGGAGCAGCTCGGCGGCCGTCTCGTGGTAAGGGCCGGTGGCCTCCAGCACCGCATGGACCGCCTCCGGCCTCGCCCCCTGACGCCCCAGCCAGTCGATCAGCGCCTCCACCCCCGCGGCGGTATTGGGCACCGTCTTGGTCTTGAGCTTGACCCGCTCCTGCTCGCTCAGCTCCAGCGCGGTGTGCAG
>NZ_RHFI01000065.1:0-426 GCF_003718685.1 Marichromatium sp. AB31
AGCAGCGTCGGCGGCAGGCGCAGCGCCGCGCCCGGCGCCCGGCGCGCCGGTGGCAACCGCCGCGCGAGCAGCGGCAAGGGCAGTGCGAGCAGCGCCCAGGGCCAGGCCAGGGAGATCATCGTCCGCGCCCCTGGGCGCGGATCCAGCGCTCGACCAGATCGAGCAGTGCTTCGGCGTCGACCGCCGAGTCGCCCGGCCGTCGATAAGCCTGCTCGACCAGCGCCCGGCCGATCCCATTGGAGAAGTCCCCCGCGCCGCCCTCGGCATCGAGGAAGGCGAGCCAGTCGGCGCCGGCGAGACCGGCCACCCGCGCCCGGCCATGATGGCTCAGCGCCAGGCGACGCAGCAGGCGCGAGCACCCGGCGGCGAGCGCCCGCGCATCGCCGCCGGCGACGAACCCGGCACGCAGCCGCGCCAGCTCGGCGA